>JABWBL010000132.1 GCA_013360535.1 Planctomycetaceae bacterium | reverse complement strand
GACGACGCGCACGCTGGCGCGCGTCTTGCGCGTCCTGCGCTGGCGCCGCTCCGGCCTCGCGCTCGTCGGTTCGCTCACGTTCCGCGGTCCCTGCAGGTCTCGTTCAGGCGCTCACTTGCCCGAGCCGGCCTCGACCACGGGCAGTTCGAGCCCGATCTGCTTGAGCGCGTCCCCCGCGACCTTCGCCGGCACCGGGAAGTAGCCGTCCTTCACGACGTCGGCCTGCCCCTTCTGGCTGAACACGTAGCGCACGAACTCGCGCCGCAGCGGGTCGAGCGCCGCACCAGGCTTGCGGTTGACGTACACGTAGAGGAAGCGCGCGAGCGGGTAGGTGCCGGTGTACGCGTTTTCGGGCTTCGCCTCGACCACCGCGGCCTTCGCGTCGCGCTGCAGCGGCACCGCGCGCACGTCCGCCGTCATGTAGCCGATGCCGCTGTAGCCGATCGCGAACTTGTCGCTGGCGACGCCCTGCACGACCGACGAGCTGCCCGGCTGCTCCTTGACCGAGTCCTTGAAGTCGCCGTTCTTGAGCGCGTGCTCCTTGAAGTAGCCGTAGGTGCCCGAGGCGCTGTTGCGGCCGTACAGGCTGATCGGCTTGTCGGCCCACTCGCCCGTCAGGCCGAGGTCGCCCCACTTGGCGAGGTCCTTCTCGAAGCCGCCGTTGCGCGACTTGGAGAAGATCGCGTCCACCTGCGCGAGCGAGAGCGACGCGATCGGGTTGTCCTTGTGGACGTAGACGGCGAGCATGTCGATCGCCATCGGCAGGCCGACGGGCTTGTAGCCGAAGGCCTTCTCGAACTCCGCGAGCTCCTTCTCCTTCATCGGGCGCGACATCGGCCCGAAGCTGGCGGTGCCCGCGATCAGCGCCGTCGGCGCGGTCGCCGAGCCCTTGCCTTCGATCTCGATCGCGACGTTGGGGTACATCGAGCGGAAGCCCTCGGCCCACAGCGTCATCAGGTTGTTCATCGTGTCGGAGCCGACGCTCTTCACGGAGCCCGACACGCCCTCGACCGGCTTGTACTCGGGCAGCTTGGGGTCGACCTTGACCGACTGGGCGGCGGGGACGAGCGCGAGGAGCGTGAAGAACGCGGGGGCGAGTCGGGAGAGCAGCATGGACACCTCTGGAGGGGTCTGGCGGCGCCCTCGGGCACCGCACGTGGCCTTGACTTGAGGCCCAGAGGCTCGCGTCCTTGTGTAAAGCCGTCCTAAAGATCCCGGCCGAGGCCCGCGGGCGGCGGCGGGGACTGCGCCGGAAGTGTCGCGGGCGCAGGAACTTGGGAGCACGGCGCAACGCCGAGCGCCGTCCGCACTAGGATGTTCGCCTCTCCTCCCCTCCACCCACCATGCGCCACCTCCTCGCCCTTCTGGCCGTCCTCTTCGCCTCCCTGAGCGCCCAGGCCCAGCTCGTCGCGGTCCACTTCAAGGACATGAAGACGGCCAACCGCTTCAAGGACAACCTCGTCGTGTTCCAAGGTGAGTTCGTCGTGGTCGGCGAGCCGCTGACGAACCTGACCTACGACCCCGACAGGGGCCTGTCCTGGGACCGCAACCAGTCGGTCGAGCTGATCGTCGGCGACCCGGGCGACCCGCTGAAGGTCCCCTACGAGGTCGAGTCGGACGGCAAGCGCAAGATCACCGGCAAGAAGGCGCGGCTGGGCTTCGCCCCGAGCGACATCGACCACTTCTCGATGTACATGCGCGAGGGCTCGCTGCCGGGCATGGCGGCCGACTACCAGGCGCGCCGTGGCCTGATCGAGGTCGAGCGCGAGGCGCGCGACAAGTTCGCCAAGGGGTCGCCGGAGTACATGGCCGCCCACCAGCGCATGGTGACGCAGCTCGAGCGCCTGCAGAACTGGCTCGAGACCGGCCTGTACCCGGGCGCCGCGGAGAAGGTCGGCAAGGAGCTCGCCAAGGAGCGCAAGGTGGTCGCCGCCGAGGCCGCCGCCGCGCGCCTCGACAAGGCGCGGGCGTCGGTCAAGGACTCGCCCCTGCACCCCGACCTCGCCACGCTCGCCAAGGAGATCTCCGGCGGCTCCGACAAGTTCAAGTCGCAGGAGAGCCTGCACGCCAAGATCATCTACCGCGAGGGCATCGACGACCTGCGCGTGAAGGAGCTCCTGCTGCTCGCCGAGGACATCGTCAACGGCTTCCGCGTCGAGTTCATCGACCCGTACGTCGACGCGAGCTATGTCGACGGCATCCCCGAGCACACGTTCATCGAGTGGTTCTTCAACTACGACGACATCCCCAAGGCCGAGAAGTACATGTCCGGCTGGTACCGGATGAGCTGGGCGCCCGAGCACAAGGAAGAGTCGCTCAAGATGGCCGGTGGCGGCACGCGCCGGGCCTTCGCGCCCGAGTACATCTACCACTGGCGCGCGGGCGATGACGCCGACCTCGAGGGCATGGTGGCCCACAACCTCGGGCACGTGCTCGCGAACCTGCACTACGACAAGAAGCGCCTCGACATGAACCAGGACTGGCTCGAGGAGGGCGTGGCGCTCTACACCTCGCTCGAGTGGCTCGGCCGCAACTCGGTCAACTGCAAGGCCTTCGAGGAGCCCGGCAAGTACGCCAAGAAGCTCAAGCAGGTCGAGGGCGAGAAGACGGCCCAGATGGGCCAGCGCGACTGGTACAACGCGATGGCGCTCGAGGCCGGCGCCGCGATCGACCGCCTCGTGCTCAAGCCGCTGTTCGAGATGGGCGACGGCGACCTCGCGAAGTCGTGGTCCTTCTTCGACTGGCTCGCCAAGAAGGGCGGCAAGGAAGGCCAGCTCTTCCTGCGCTCCTGCTGCGAGCACTCCCACGACAAGCCCACCTTCATCAACAAGTGGCGCGTCACCTCCGAGGACATCTACGGCGTCAAGGGCGCCGACGTCTTCAACGTGATCGACAAGCGCTGGAAGGAATTCGCCTCCGGCGGCCAGGACAAGACCGGCGACACGCGCAAGCGCTGACGCCGCGGCACCTCCGCGGGCCGCGGCCGACTCGATGGCTTCGGTCCAACCTCCCCCTGCAGGTCAGGCCCCATGAGAATCGAGTCGATCCGACTCAAGAACTACCGCGCATTCCGGGATGTGCAGCTGAAGGACATCCCGAGCTTCTGCGTGCTCGTGGGCGCCAACGGTACGGGCAAGAGCACCCTCTTCTCGGTCTTCGCGTTCCTGCGGGATGCGATGTCGAGCAACATCACCGCGGCCCTCGGCCGGCTCGGCGGCAGCCGCGGTTTTCAGGAAGTCCGCTCGCGCGGGAGTGTCGGGCCGATCGAGATCGAGCTGAAGATCCGCGCCGACGTCGGAACGGGCCCGGCCAAGCTCATCACCTATGAGCTGGTGATCGACGAGGTCGACGGACGTCCGATGGTCGCTCGCGAGATCCTCAAGTACCGCCGCGGAAGCGCGGGCAAGCCTTGGCACTTCATCGACTTCACGAACGGCGCCGGAGTCGCGGTCACGAACGAGATCGACAGCGTGGCCGACGAGGCGGAGCTCGTCCGTGAGTCGCAGACTCTCAAGAGCCCCGACATTCTCGCGATCAAGGGCCTCGCGCAGTTCGAGCGCTTTCCGGCCGCCGTCGCGCTCGGCACGCTGATCGAGAACTGGCACCTGTCCGACTTCCACATCAGCCGCGCGCGCCCCGAGCAGGAAGCGGGCTACGCGGAACACTTGAGCCGTGAGGGCGAGAACCTGTCGCTCGTCGTGGAGTACCTCCAGAAGCAGCACCGCGCGACGTTCGAGAAGATCCTCCTCAAGCTCGCTCAACGCGTGCCGGGCATGGCCAAGGTCGAATCCAAGGTCACGGAAGAAGGCCGCGTGCTGCTGAAGTTCCAGGACGGCTCGTTCGAGGACCCGTTCCTGGCGCGCTATGTCTCCGACGGCACGATCAAGATGCTCGCGTACCTCGTGCTGCTCCACGATCCGGCGCCGCATCCGCTCCTGTGCATCGAGGAACCCGAGAACCAGCTCTACCCCGCCTTGCTGGCGGAACTCGCCGAGGAATTCAGGGACTATGCCCAGCGAGGCGGACAGGTATTCGTGTCCACGCACTCGCCGGACTTCCTGAACGCCGTCGAGCTCGACGAGGCGTTCTGGCTCGTGAAGAAGGATGGCTACACGCAGGTCCAGCGCGCTCGGGACGACGGGCAGATCGCCGCCTACGTCAGCGAGGGCGACAAGCTGGGCTACCTGTGGAAACAAGGGTTCTTCGAAGGCGCCGACCCGCGATGAAACAGCTGGTGTTCCTGCTCGAGGAGCCCTCCGCGCGGGCGTTGCTCGAGCAATTCCTGGAACCCCGCATGCCTCAGGAGTGGCAGGTCCGGTACGTGGTCTTCGAGGGCAAACAGGACCTCGAGAACAACTTGGTGCGTCGACTTCGGGGCTGGCGAGCGCCCAATACCGCTTTTGTGGTGCTTCGAGATCAGGACGCCGCGGACTGCGAGGACGTCAAGGCGCGACTGGTCGCGCTGGTTGCAGCGTCCGGTCGCAGCGCCCTCGTGCGGGTCGCGTGCCGGGACCTCGAGTCGTGGATCCTGGGCGACCTCGACGCACTGGCCGAAGCGTTCGAAGCGCCGCGCGTCGCAGAGCTCTCGACCAAGGCGAGATTTCGCGATCCTGACCGGCTGGTGAAGCCCGTCGAGGAGCTGCGCAGGCTCGTCCCCTCCTACCAGAAGATCGATGGGGCCCGCCGGGTCGGCCGTCATCTCGACCCGAGTCGCAGCCGCTCGAGGAGTTTTCGCACCTTCGTCTCGGGCGTGGAGCGCCTCTGGAGCTCCCGCTCCTGACGGGCGTCGCTCGGGGCTGGACCGGTCGGCTGGCGTGAGCGGTCGCTGCGCGCGCAGTGCCTCGTCTCGTTCGGCCAGCCTGCGCGAGGCGGAGTAGAGTGGCGGGGCCTGCGCGCAGCGGGCGCAGGAGAGTTCCCCATGCTTTCGCGTTCGTGGACGGTCGGTGTCGCGCTCGTGGTGCTGTCCACGCTCCCCTCGGCGCAGTCGGCGTGGGTGCGCGTGGCGAGCGAGCGGCCGGTGGAGCTTGCGGAGGTGCTCGAGCGCGCGGGCTTCGACGTGCTCGAGGGCGAACGCGCCGGTGCGTTCGAGCTGGTCGTCAGTCCGCAGGAACGGGTGCAGCTCGAGCGGCTGGGGCTCGAGGTCGAGCTCGTGCGCAACGGACGGCCGTTGCGCGACCTGCAGCCGCAGCCCGAGCTCGCGGTGCCGACGGGTTATCCCGACCTCGCGGCGGTGCTCGCGAGCCTGCAGGCCACGGCCGCGAGCCATCCGACGATCTGCCGCGTCGTGAACCTCAACACGTCGCTCGGCATGCCGCTCACGGCCGAGGGGCGCGCGCTGCACGCGCTCGTGATCTCCGACAACGTCGCGACCGACGAAGACGAACCGGCGGTGCTCGTCGTCGCCGATTACCACGCGCGCGAGATCGTGACGCCGGTGATCGCCCTGCACGCGATCGAGCGCTTCACGACGCTCTACGGCAGCGACCCGCGCATCACGGGGCTCGTCAATTCCCATGAGATCTGGATCGTGCCGGTCTGCAACCCCGACGGCTACGAGCACGTCTTCGCGGTCGACAACCTGTGGCGCAAGAACCGCCGCAACAACGGCTCGAGCTACGGCGTCGACCTCAACCGCAACCACTCGTTCGCGTGGTCGTCGTCCTGCGGCGGCAGCACGTCGCCGAGCTCGAGCACGTACCGCGGTCCGGCGGCGAGTTCCGAGCCCGAAGTGCGCGTGATCGAGGCGCTCACGGCGCGCGAGCGCTTCGCCAAGGTCCTCGACTACCACTCGACCGGGCGCGAGGTGCTGTACGCCTACGCTTGCGCCGCGCATCCGTGGGAGACGCCGTTCCTCGAAGGCGAGGCGCAGCAGCTCTCGGTCGCGTCGGGTTACGCCGGCGCGCGGCGCAGCCCGAGTGCGGAAGGCGAGCACTACGAGTGGCAGACCGTGCTCGGCGCCTACGCGTTCCTGATCGAGACGCACACGCAGTTCCAGCCGACCTACGCGAGCGCGCAAGCCGAGGCCGCGCTGCTTTGGCCGGGGCTTCTGTGGTGGCTCGAGCGCCCCACCTCGCTCTCGGGCCACGTCACCGACGCCTGCTCGGGCGCGAGCCTTGCCGCGACGATCGAGCTCGTCGGCGTGCCGTTCGCCAACGGCGAGGGCTTTACCAGCGGCGGCGAGCACGGCCGCTACGACGTCATCGCGGCTCCCGGCAACCACTCCGTGCGCTTCAGCGCGCCGGGCTACGCGCCGCAAACCTTCCCCGTGACGATCTCCGCGACCAGCGCGCAGGTGCTCGACGTGCAGCTCGTTGCCAGCTCTCCGTGGAGCACGTACTGCACGGCCGGCACGAGCTCACTGGGCTGCACGGCCTCGCTCAGCGCCCTCGGCACGCCGAGCGCCAGCTTCTCGTCCCCCTTCACCGTCCTCGCGAGCGGTGTCGACGCGCAGCGCTCGGGCCTCTTCTTCTACGGCGCCACCGGCCCCGTCTCGACCCCGTGGGCCATCGGCTCCACGAGCACACTCTGCGTCGCCCCGCCACGCCAGCGCACGCTCGTGCAGGACTCCAGCGGCACCGCAGGCGCCTGCGACGGCTCGCTCTCGCTCGACTGGAACGCGTACGTGCTCACGCACCCTTCCGCGCTCGGCGTCCCCTTCTCCGCCGGCGCCGAGGTCTGGACCCAAGCCTGGTTCCGCGACCCGCCGAGCCCGTCCGGCACCACGCTCAGCGACGCCCTCCACTTCCGACTGTGCCAGTAGCGCGTTCGCAGCCCCTTCCGAGCTCGACGATGTCGCGAACTTGTCGAGGAATCCCGACGGGCGGCCACGGGATCGACGTGGGGTGCATACTCGGGGCACGGTCCGTTTCAGGCGTCTCGAACTTCGGAGTGCCCTTCATGCGTGTCGCCCTCGCCCTTTGCATCACCGCCTTGCCCGCGGCAGCCCAGAGCACTTGGTATGTCGACGGGAACGGCACTCCGCCGGGCACCGGGACGCTCGCCGATCCGTACACGAGCATCCAGTACGCGGCGACGCGGCCGACGACGCTCGATCACGACACGCTGCTCGTGGCGCCAGGGACGTACGTCGAGAACGTCCTGGTCGACAGCAAGTCGGTCCGCATCCGCAGCAGCGGCGGTCCGCTGGTCACGACCCTGCGCGCGGCCCTGCCGGGGACGATCGTGCGCTTCGACAACTTCAGCGTGCTCGACGGCTTCACGGTCACGGGTTGGTTGCCGGGAAGCACGGCGCCCATCAAGGCGGCGGTGCACCTGCTCGACGCCAGCCTCGAGAACTGCATCGTGCGCGACAACGCGTGGCTGGCGGTCTATTCGCAGTACACCGGCACGTTGCAGCGCTGCACGCTGATGAACAACGGGTTCGACGTGAGCGTCGACACGTTCACGGGCTTCCTCACGCTCGATGAGACCATCCTGTCGCTGGGCTTCCACGCCGCGGGCGGCTTCCAGAACGTATATGCCCGCTACTCCATCGCCGACTACGGCGACTTCCCGCCGTCGTTCTTCGGGCCCGGCAATCTCGAAGTGGATCCGCTGCTGTGGGATCCGACCGGCGGCGACGCGCACCTGCGGCCGGGCTCGCCCGCAATCGATGCGGGCAATCCGGCGAGTCCGCTCGATCCCGATGGCTCGCGCAGCGACATCGGTGCGTTGCGTTACGACGCGAGCTACGCCCCGGCGCCGATGACCTACTGCACCGCACGCGTGAACAGCGCCGGCTGCACGCCCTCGATCTCGTCGAGCGGCCTCGCGAGCGCGACGAGCGGCTCCCCATGCCTCGTCACCTGCTCCAACCAGCTCAACCAGCGCACCGGCTTCCTCTGCTACGGCCTCGCGCCGCGCGAACTCCCCTACCAAGGCGGCTGGCTCTGCGTGATGTCGCCGACGCGCCGCACGCCGCTCCAGAACTCCGGCGGCTCAACGGCCGGCACCGACTGCACCGGCACCTTCGCCTTCGACCTTCGTCCCCGGCGTCTTCGTCTACAGCCAATACTGGTCCCGCGACCCCGCCGCCTCCTTCGCCTCCAACCGCTCCAACGCCATCCGCCTCGCGATCACGCCGTAGGCACGCTCAGACCCGCCACAACACGCGACTGCATCGCGATGGCGGCCTCAGCGCCCCGAGCTTCCCTTGGGTGCGTCGACGTGCAGCGGCAAGTGGAGCGCTCCCGTTGCGGGCACCTCGACGTTCACGGACTGCGGCGCGCCGGATTCGTAGGCCCACTCGACGCGATAGGTCCCGCTGGCGAGCTTCCAGCAGTCCGCGACGGGACTTCGCTGTCGCCATTGAGCCACCGGGTACCCGGCAGCGTCGAGGACCATGCAGCGCAGCTCGAGGCCCGCGGGAGCGAGTCGATCGCTCGCGAAGCACAACCGTTGTTCTGCCCGCACGATCACCTCGTTCGCGGCATCCGGCCTGACGAGCGTCGCGGTTCTCGCGCCAGCGACTTTCGAGACATCCGGCACGACGATCAACGGCTGGGACGTCGTGTTCCAGATGGTGAAGCGACCCTCCTCGTCAGTGCGGATCGAGCGAGAAGCGATGCGAAATTTCGGCTCTTGAATGGCGTTGAGCTCGAAGTAGTGCAGGGCTCGACTCGCGAAGGGAGTGCCGTCCTCGTAGCGAGCGACGCCATGGATCTGCTGCGCTCGCTCGAGCGCGAACTCGACCGAGACGCTCGTACCCGGTTCGAGTCCAAGGCCGCGGTCCAAGGTCGCATACCCCCGCGCCCAGACCGAGAACGTGACGAAACCTGGGGAGACGCCCACGAAAGACACTCTTCCCTCACCATCCGTCGGACCAATTCGGTTGCCACCCTCGGGTGGAACGAGGCTCACGTTGACGTTCGGAAGCGGCGCCTGAGTCTCGGCGTCGACCAACCGGATCTCGACGCTCGCCAGTCGCGCTGCGAGCGGATCGATCGGGAGCGTGAGCTGCACGACCGGATCGTTGGGGAAAATCCGCGTCAGCGGACCCACGACGCCAAGACAGGTCGCCTGCGCAAGGCACACTCGACCGAACGGCACATGCAGGCCTGCATGCCAGTCCTTGGGGCTCTCGGCCTTCAACTCGGTCTTCGTGAGGAACCGCAAGCTCGCCGTGTGCTCCAAAGGAGCCACGCCCGCGTCGTCGGCTTCGAACGCCACAACCCGCGGCCGCAATTCGACGCGTGTCTGCGCCAGCGTCGCAGGGAGCGGAGCGCCGTGTTCATCGACGAACCGGATTCCGACGAGCCGAATCGCGCGCAAACGAATCTCGTGCGGCGGCGCGCGCGACGTATCGATCCATTCGACGACCTCGACGTGACGATCGAAGTCGGCGTGCCGGGCCTCGAGAATCCAGTTGCCGGAGGTGAGCTCGACCTCGAACGATCCGGCGCTGTCCGAGCTGCACGTTTTCGTTTCGGAACCGCCGCGCAGCTCAACCGCCACCGCGCTCACCGGGTTTCCTGCGAAGTCCATCACTCGCCCGGAGAAGGCCGCAGCTTCAAGCTCCGCTCCCTTGGACGAAGCGTCCGGCTCCGGCGGCGCGGGCGTGCGCTCCACTCCCATATCTCCTTCTCGCATCGGCTCCGGCGGCGGTGACGCCAGACTCGACTGCGCCGGGTGCGTGGCCTCGGGCACGTGCTCGATCGACCCAACTCCCAACCACCACCGGGCCACGATGGCGACGGCGAGCAACAACCCAAGCAGCCACAGCACACGCATCTTCATGCTGACTCTTCCAGACTTCCGCCAGATTCAGGGCACGTCACGTCGCATGGTGATTCATGCGCCGCCGGGAAGCCTATCCACTTCAGGCTGGGCAACCACGAGAACCGGCCGGGTTCGAGTTGCGCCGACCTGCGCGCCGTCGGACCGGCTCGCCGAATCGATCAGCAACTCGGAGGCGCCATCCTCGCGCCTTGCATCCCCAGCGTGCTCGTGGTTTCGCCACGAGCCCCGTGAATAGGACGGGTCAGGAGTCGTCGCCCGACCCCGCAGTTTCCGCGGCGAACGGAGTTGGGCGAAGGATCGACTTGACGACTGGGAGGGGGGGGGTACCGTGTCGGCGAGTTCTGGTTGGCCGCGCGCGCGCTCGCGTTTGCGCACGTGGCCCGATTCGCAGCAATCCCAAGGGTGGAGAGATCAATCATGAAGCTGTTTCTTGCAATCGCCGCACTCGCGCTCGCCGTCACCGCCACCGCCACCGCCACCGTTCGGCTGGGGAGTTCAGGTTCGATTCTCTTCGGGGACCCCGCGAGGACCGGAGAGCAGAAGACGACGGTCAAGGTCTCGTACATCGACTCGAACGGGAAGAAGCAGGAGAAGACGATCACGGCCACGACGCCGCTGACGCCCGACGACACGCCCGAGACGAAGCTGGCCAAGGTCAAGGAGAAGCTCGACGAGGAGCTCAACAAGGACTCGAACAAGGTCAACGGCCAGCCGCTCGCGAGTACGGTTGGCGGTGGCAATGGCATGATCGTCACCCCGGCCCCCGACCCCCAGCAGGGCGGTTTCACGAGCGCGAAGATCGAGAAGATCTCGACGGACGACACCAAGACCGGCGAGAAGGACGTGATCACGTCACCTTCGATGCCGGCACTCGCGCAGGTCGAGTGCCTCGGGGATATCACCGGGAGCGACGGCTCGGGTGCTTCCGTGTTCGAGATCGAGACGAACCTGGGCACGGTCACCGTCAACCTGACGGCCGGGATGCGCCGACCGGTGCTCCTGCGAGCGCTGGCCTCCGGCTTGGAGGCGCAGGGCGCGACGTGTTGGGTCGACACCGACCGCATGGTGCTGTTCGTGTACGTCTCGGGTGGCGAGGGGCAGGTGAGTGCCATCGGGGTTGGTTCGACCGATGAGGGTCTGACCGCTCGAGTGGGTGTCCTCAGCGGAAGCGGAATCTGAACTTCGGCTCGCCCGCTGGCACTCGACGCTGTCTCCGGTCCGGCCGCGCGTTCCATGGGAGGAGCGCGCGGCCGGCGTTCGTTTGAGCGCAATCCGACGCGACGGGCGACCTCCCCACGAACGCCCTGAGGCGGGGCGGCTGGCTGTGCGTGCTGTCACCGACGCGCCGCACGCCGCTCCAGAACTCCGGCGGTTCCACCACCGGCACCGATTGCTCCGGCACCTTTCGTCCCCGGCGTCTTCGTCTACAGCCAATACTGGTCCCGCGACCCCGCCGCCTCCTTCGCCTCCAACCGCTCCAACGCCATCCGCCTCGCGATCACGCGCTGAACGGCCCGCGCGGCGTCAGACGGATTCGCCGACGCGGCGGCCGGAGATCCAAGACCAGAGGAAGTTGAAGCCGCCGATGCGGCCGGTGACGTCGAGGATCTCGCCGCAGAAGAAGAGGCCGGGAATGCGGCGCGATTCGAGGGTCTTGGTCGAGACTTCCTCGAGCGCGACGCCGCCGCCGGTGACTTCGGCGGTGCGGTAGCCCTCGTCGCCGTCGATGGGCAGCGGGCAGGAGCCGAGGGTCTGGACGAGGCGGCGGCGTTCCTCGCGGGGGAGCTCGGCGAGCTTGCGCTCGGGGTCGACGTGCGCGACTTCGACGAGTGTGCTGACGAGGCGCCGCGGCAGGTGCTCGCGCAGGCACAGGAGCACGGTGCGCGTGCCGCCCTGGCGCAGGAGCGTGTCCCACTCCTCGAATCCGCGGCCGCCGAAACCCGCGACGAGCGTGACGTCCTCGTTGCCCGGGCCGGTGATGAAGCGCGACATGTCGAGCACGACCGGGCCGCTGAAGCCCTTGTGCGTGAACAGCAGGTCGCCGGTGCGCGTGGCGAGCAGCTTGTCGCCCTTGTGCGCGCTCAGGCGCACGGGCAGCGAGATTCCGGCGAGGTCGTGCCAGCGCGAGTGCTTCGTCTCGAGCGGCACGAGCGCGGGATAGCGGCGCAACACGCTGTGCCCGAGCTTGTGCGCGACGCCGAAGCCCCAGCCGTCGGAGCCGGTCTTCGGCAACGAGAGCCCGCCGGTGGCGAGCACGACCGAACGCGCGCGCAGCACGCTGCCGCCGGTGAGCGAGAGCTCAAAACGTGCGCCATCCGCGGCATTTTCGAGCGTTTGCAGCTCTTCCGCGCGCACGCCGCCGACGACCGTCGCACCGACGTGCGCGAGCTCGGAGAGCAACGCGTCGAGCACTTCGCCCGCGTCGTCGCTTACGGGGAACACCTTGCCCGTGTCCTCGACCTTGAGCGCGACCCCCAGCTCGCTCTCGAAGAACTCGCGCACTTTCGTGAGCGGCCACGACGCGAGCAGGTTCTTGAGCGCGTTGCGCGAGCCTTCGGTGTGGAAGTCGTCGAGCGTCGACACGCTCGGCAGGACGTTGCAGCGCCCGCCGCCCGACACGCGGATCTTGGCGCCCGGCCGCGGTCGCGTCTCGAGCAGCAGCGTGCGCACGCCGCGGCGCCCCGCGAAGATGCCGGCGAGCATTCCAGCGGCGCCACAACCGACGATCACGAGCGGCCACACGCCCCCTTCGGGCGCAGGCGGCACGGCAGACACGACAGGATCGAGTTTCACCGCGACAGGGTACGGAGCGCGCGGGCGCGCGTCGTGCGGTCAGCTGGAAACGCGTCGGCGCGAGGGATGCGGCGCCAAGCGGGGGGGACGCGGCGCCAATCGGAATACCGAGCCAGAGCAATTTTTTCTGCAAACTGCGGCCTGCGTCGACGGCGTTGCCGTGGACGCAGGCCGCAGTTTGCAGAAAAAATTGCTCTGGCTCGGTATTCCGATTGGCGCCGCGTCCCCCCCGCTTGGCGCCGCATCCCTCGC
>JABWBL010000131.1 GCA_013360535.1 Planctomycetaceae bacterium | reverse complement strand
CGAGCCGATGCCGGCGCCGTCGATCACGATGCCCAGCTCGCACTGGCCACCCGCGACGGCCTCCGCCACCGCGCGCGCAAAGTCGGGATAATCGACGGCGTTCTCGTCGCGCGTGCCGAAGTCGACCGCAACGCAGCCGAGCGCCTCGACCCAGCGCAGCAGGTCGACCTTGAGCGCGAAACCGCCGTGGTCGCAGCCGATCGCGATGCGCCGACCGCTGTCGCGCGCGCCACGCTGGATCGTGATGCGACGGCGGTGCGCTTCTTCGAGCGCGAGCGGCGAGAGCAACGCGTCGTCGGGCACCTTGAGCGTGCCACCATCGGGCGTGTCCGCGAGGCAAGTGCCGAGCACGAGCAGGCGTTCGGGCGCTTCCGGCGGCGGCAGCACAAGCTTCGGCGGCTTCGTGGCACCGCTCGAGACGCTCTTCGTGGCCACGCGCACCGGCTGCGCAGGCTCCGCCTCGACGCGCGCAGACTTCGGCGCGAGCTGGCGCTCGGACAGCACTCGGCTCGCCGCCTTGCGGGCGATCTCGCGGACGTCGATGGCCATGGGAGCGCGGGATTCTAGCGCGCGAGGCTGGCTGCGGCGTGCTCGAGCAGGTCTGAGAAGCGTCCGGCGGCCTCGCGACCGGCCGCGATGACCTCCTCGTGCGACAGGCGCTCGCCGCTGATGCCCGCGGCCTGGTTCGTGATGAGCGAGATGCCGGCGACGCGCGCACCGCACGCCCGCGCGGCGAGAGTTTCCGCCACGGTGCTCATCCCGACCGCGTCCGCACCCAGCTTCGCGAGCATGCGAATCTCGGCTGGCGTCTCGTAACTGGGCCCAAGCAAACCCGCGTACACGCCGCTCTCGAGCGCGATGCCCCGCTCCTTCGCGACCTCGTGCAGCGCCGCCGTCAGGCCTTCGTCATAGGGTCGCGCGTATCCGGCCTCGTCGCGCGCGAGCGGCGTGCGCCCCTGCAAGTTGAGGTGATCGCGAATCGTCATCAACAGGCCCGGCCGCCACTCCGGCCGAATGCCGCCCGCCGCGTTCGTGAGCACGAACCGCCGGCAACCACGCTTGGCGATCGCACGCACCGCGCGCGTGACTTCCGACACGCTCCAGCCTTCGTACAGGTGCACACGCCCTTGTTGCGCGAGCACCTTCACTCCGCCGAGCTCGCCGATCACGAGCCGCCCCGCGTGGCCCTTCACGCCCGACACGGGCAGGCCGTCGATCTCCGCGTACGGAATCGCGCGCGCGCGCTGGATGCGCTCGGCGAACTCGCCGAGACCGGAGCCGAGCACGAACGCGACGTCGACGGCGCCCACCCCATGCTTCGCGAGGCTCTCCACGAGCCGTTCGAGCTGCGAATCGTGCTTCACAGGTACACCCCCGCGATCGTCGCGGTCATCCACGACGCAAACGCGCCGCCGAGCATCGCCTTCGGCGCGAGCTGCGCGAGGTCGGTCTTGCGCTCGGGAGCGAGCGCGGAAATGCCGCCGATCTGGATGCCGATCGAGGCGAAGTTCGCGAAGCCGCACAACGCGTAGGCGGCCATTTTTGCCGAGCGGGCGTGCTCAAACGCGCTCGCGGCGCCCGGCTGGACTTCGTTGACGAGCTGCTGGTAAGCGACGAACTCGTTGATCGCGACCTTGGTGCCGAGCAGGCCGCCAAACATCTGGCAGTCATGCCAGCCATCGACTCCCATCAGCCACGCGACCGGCGCGAACACATAGCCGAAGAGCTGCCCGAGCGTGAGCCCCGCAGCCACCGCGCCGAGGATCCAGTCGACGAGGTGCACGAGCGCCACGAACGCGATCAGCATCGCGATCACGTTCCACCACAGCTTGAGGCCGTCGGTCGTGCCGTTCGACGCGGCTTCGATCACGTTGGTCGCGCCGCGTTCGATGCGCAGCTCGACCTTGCCCGCGGTCTGCGAGACCTCGGTCTCCGGCTGCAGGATCTTCGCGCACACGAAGGCCGCGGGCGCGCTCATCACCGACGCCGTCAGGAGGTGCGGGCCGTACTCGTTCCCGAGCAGCCCCATGTACACCGCCATCACCGAGCCCGCGATCGTCGCGAAGCCGCCGCACATCAGCGACACGAGCTCCGAGCGCGTCATGCGCGCGATGTAGGGCTTGATCACGAGCGGCGCCTCGCTCTGCCCGATGAACACGTTGGCCGCCATCGCCATCGATTCCGCGCCGGAAACGCCGAGCAGCGTCGTCATGCCGCGCGCGAGCGCCCACACGACCACCTGCATGATCCCGAGGTAGTACAGGATCGACATCAGCGCCGAGAAGAACACGATCACGACGAGACCGGTGCCCGCGAAGGCGAACACGAACCCCGCGGGACCGTCGGGCTTGGCGAGGTTGCCGAAGACCATCTCCGCGCCGGGCATCGCCATCGAGATCAGCTTCGTCACGCCGTCGGCGACGCTCTTGAAGAAGCGCTCCCCACCGCTCGTGCGCAGGATCACCCACGCGATCGCGAACTGCAGCGCGACGCCGCCGGCGACGACACGCCACGGAAAGCGCCGCCGGTCGCTCGACAGCGCCCAGCACGCCGCGCAGAAGAACAGGATGCCGACGAGGCAGCGCAGGTACAGCATGCGCCCCGCACTACACCGTGTCGGGCACGCGCTGGCAAGCATTCCAAGCGCGAAGGAGCTCGGGCGCCAGCCTCACGCGTGCCATCGTTCGAGCACGAGCGGCGCGGGCACGTGGCTGTCGACGAGCTCGAAGGAGCGCGCGAGCAACGCGAGCGCTTCGTCGAGCCCGCGGCCAGCGTGGTGCACCTCGATCAGCACGTCGCCACGCGTGACGCGGGCGCCTTCCTCGACCTGGAATTCGAGGCCGACTCCCGGATCGATCGTGTCGCCGAGCTTCTTGCGCCCGCCGCCGAGCTCGCAGATCGCGTAACCCACCGCGCGCAGGTCGCGCCACGCGAGCACGCCGTCGCGCCCGGCCTTCACCGTCGCCACGTGCGGCGCGTGCGCGAGCCGCTTGCGCTCGTCCAGACAACGCGGGTCGCCGCCCTGCTCCTCGATCACGCGCGCAAAACGCTCGCGCGCGCTGCCGTCGTCGAGCGCCTTCGCGATTCGTGCATGCCCAGCCTCGGTCGTCGCCGCGAGCCCCGCGAGGCGCAACATCTCGCCACCCTGCAGGCAGACGAGCTCGCGCAAGTCCGCAGGCCCTTTTCCCTCGAGGCAATCGAAGCTTTCCTCGATCTCGTTCGTGTGTCCCGCCGCGCGACCGAGCGGCCGCTCCATGTTCGTGTGCAGCGCCGTCGCCTTCACGCCGAAGTCGCGCGCGAGCCCGAGCATCGCCTTCGCGAGCGCCGCCCCGCGCGCGCGCTCGACCATGAACGCGCCCGAGCCGAACTTGACGTCGAGCACGAGCGCATCGAGCCCCTCCGCGAGCTTCTTGGACATGATCGAGCTCGCGATCAGCGGGATCGACTCGATCAGCCCCGTCACGTCGCGCAGCGCATACAGCTTGCGGTCCGCCGGCACGAGATCCGGCGTCTGCCCCCCGAGCGCGACGCCCGTGCGCTCGAGGCACCGCTCGAACTCCGCCTCCGAAAGCTGCGTGCGGAAGCCCGGAATCGCCTCGAGCTTGTCGAGCGTGCCGCCCGTGTGCCCGAGCCCGCGCCCAGAGATCATCGGCACGCTCAGCCCGCACGCCGCCGCCGCCGGCGCCAGCGGAATCGACACCTTGTCGCCGATGCCGCCCGTCGAATGCTTGTCGACCTTCGGCCGCGCGATGCGCGGAAACTTCATCACGCGCCCGCTCTCGAGCATCGCGCGCGCCCACTCCGCCAGCTCCGCCTCCTCCATCCCATGGATGAAGATCGCCATCAGAAGCGCCGACGCGTGATAGTCCGTGATCTCCCCCGCGACATACCCAGAGATGAACTCGCGGATCTGCGCCGTGGAAAGCCTGCGCCCATCGCGCTTCGTCGCCAGGATCGAACGTGTGTCGGACATGCGGAGCGCGAGCCTATCAGGCCCCCGCGCGCCTGCGCCACGAGCCGTTCCCGTCGTTCTTCTCCGTCATTTCCAGTGCTTGCGCAGCTCGGCACCGGAGAGCGCGTACACGACGCCCTCATCGGACGGTCCCGAGTGGGTCGGCGAGCCGATGCACAGATCGCCAATGCCGTCACCGTCGAGATCCTTCGCGATGGTGAGGCCGATGCCGAAGCGCGGGAGCGCGAGCGGCATGAAGTCGTAGGGCCAGCCAGGTTCGACGGGATCGCTCATCTCCTCGGCGGGCCGGTCTTCCGGCAGTTCGCCGGCGATTCGGAGGAGTTCGCATCCCGAGCGGAGCTCGAGGATGGAGACGCTCGCCGGTGTCCAAGGCCGCTCGCGCCACGCGCCGGGCGCTCCCACGACGAGTTCAGGGAATCTGTCCCCGTCGAGATCGCCGAGAGCGATGGCCATGCCGAAGGCGCTGTGGTCGACGGGGCTCGAGACTTCGTAGAGCACGGCTCGGTGCAACGAGGAGAGCACCAGTACGCGCCCTCGCTCCACCGCAGGCTTGCCCGGCGCCGAAGCAACTAGCTCAGCACGCCCGTCGCCGTCGAGATCCGGGGCCCAGAGGACCTGACTGCCGAGCAGCTCGCCCTCCCTCGACGCCCGGAACGTCTCGAGCCGCGTCCAGGTTGCTCCGCAGTACACGTGCACCGCGCCACCGTGCAACACCTGAGAGCTGTCGAACGGCGCGCCCACGGCGAGATCCGGCACTCCGTCGCCGTTCCAGTCGCCGCCGAAGTCCAGCGAAGCGCCGAAGGCGTCTTCGCCCGTCGAATCCCCGTGGAGCGTCAGCAGGAACTCGTGCCGACGCGAACCAAGCGAAATCAAGGAGACTTCGCAGGTCTGAGGCTCTTCGTCCTCGTCGGGCCATCCCCAGCCCTCCGCCGAGGGCGTGCCCACCGCGAGGTCGCGGACGCCATCACCGTCCACGTCGTCGATCAAGGCGAGGCTGGAGCCAAACTGGTACGCACCTCCGGGGTGCCTGAGCTTCTCGATTTCCTTGTGATTCGCGGAAGAGTGGAACAGCACTTCTCCGACCATCTCGCAGAAACGCGACGTCTCGAACGTGGCCCCGATCGCGTAGTCCGCGCGGCCGTCGCCGTCGAGATCGGGAGTTCGGACAGCGTCGAAGAAGTTCCCGCTGCGAGCTTTCCCGATCGCCTTTGCGCTCGATCCCTTGAGGATCCTGGAGCCGTAACCGCTGAAAGATCGGGCAACGCCGGAGACCCAGATCTCGTCACTCTCGTCTCCGTCCAGGTCGCCCAACGCCTCGACGTGCCGACCATAGGCGGTCTCGAGACAGTCCCAGTCGCTGACGCGGTCGTCGGCGTCGTGGCGCCCGGAGACGAAGTGCTTCGGCAAGTCGGCGATGGCAACGGTCGACGCCTGCGAGGAGCACGCGGCGGGACTTCGCTCCCCGATGATTCTCGGGAGGAGGAGTGGTGTCCGTTCCAAAACCGTTCCGTTGAGCTGCGCGCCCGAGATCAGCGAGATCGAGCTGAACATCGGGCGGTTGTGCTCGCCCGAGCGGATCGCGAGCCACACGTCCTCGACTCGATCGCCGTCGTGATCTCCCGCGCCGATGAAGCCCACGCGCGAACCCAGCCGCACGCCGTCCACCGAAGGCAGGAAGACTCGCCCGGTGGGACCGCGCTCGAGCGAGTAGCTGCGAATGGCGTGAATCAGGCGGCCATCGCGGCCCGACAGCACGAGCGCTTCCGGCCAGAGCTGGCGATCCTCGGGCTCAAACGAGACGAGCACATCTCGCCAACTGTCGCCATCGAGGTCCGCGACGGTGTCGATGCGCAAGCCATAGGACGCGGCCGCCGAGCCGAGATCGTGGGTCCACGAGCGTCGCCACGATGTGGTGTCGATGACGCACACGCTCGCGTTCGTGTCGGAGTATCCGAGCGACGCGACTACAAGTTCCTCCGTGGCGCTGCCGTCGAGATCGTTCGCGAGGAGCCGCGCGCCGAAACGCTCGTTCGGACTCGCGCCGTGAATCATCTTCATCAACCGGCCGTCGTCGAGTCGATGGAGGTGAACAGCGCCACGTCGCTCACCCGATTCGCCTTGTTCAGGCGCGCCTACTGCGAGCTGTGCGTCAGCCCAACTCGCGCCCGCGACCACCGCGAGCGCTGCGCCGAAACGCGCTGTTCCGTGCTGCCCGCGCAGCTCTCCAAGCACCCCACGGTCGGTGGTCGAAACGAGCAAGACTCGATCCCGCCCCGGTGCGCCGATCGCAAGCTCCGCGCGTCCGTCCCGGTCGAGATCCGGCAAGGCGGCGAGGGCCGCTCCGAACTCCTCGCCCGCGTCGTCGCTGCGCCACGCGATACGTTGTTCCCGCAGAGTTGGCGCTCCAAACGTCTCCACCGAACCGCCGGCGTCGCTGGAACCAGGCGCTCCGACCGCAACCTCGTGCGACGTGCCAGCCCGAAGCAGGACCGCCAAGGACTCGCCCGCTCCGCCGGAGCCGCTGCGCGAGTTCTTCTTGTGGGTGTTGGTGACCCACCAAGCCGCGAGCGAGTGGTGCGCGCCCGGCGCCCAGGATCGGAGGTTCACCTCGTTCCGCGTGAACGCCTTTTCATCGAAGTACGCCACACACGCAGTCGCGAGCTCATCGAGTCCATCCCCGTCGAGATCGCCGACGTTGTAGAGAACCCAACCGAGTTCGTCGGACATGTAAAGGTCCGCCAGCTCCGAAATCGGAGCCTGCGGAGACACGAGCGAGAGCGTGGCGGCGAAGGCGAGAGCCGCGGTGGAAGCGAACATTCGAGCGAGCCTGAGGGACAGGCCACGCTACCAGACCTCGCGCGATCTGGCCTCAGCTCGCGGCGATCTCGCTCCAGAACGATCGCCCGGGGGCCTTGGGCTCGAGGCCGAGGAATTCCTCCACCGTCGCGCCGATGTCGGCAAACGACGAGCGCGTGCCGATGGCGGCGCCGGGGCGCACCTTGGCGCCGGCGGCGAGCACGGGGACGTACTCGCGTGTGTGATCCGTGGTCTTCGTGAACAGAGGGTCGTTGCCGTGGTCGGCGGTGAGCAGCACGAGGTCGTCGGGGCGCAGGAGCGACTCGAGGCGCGCGTAGTCGGCGTCGAACTCCTCCAGCGCGCGGCGGTAGCCCTTGGGGTCGCGGCGGTGGCCGTAGAGCATGTCGAAGTCGACGAGGTTGCAGAAAACGAGGCCGGAATCCTGCGTCTTCGCGAGCTCGAGCACACGCTCCATGCCGTCGCGATTGCCTTCGGTGTGCACCGAACGCGGCACTCCGACGCCCGCGAAGATGTCCTCGATCTTGCCGACGCCGGTCACGGGCACACGCGCGCGCACGAGGCGGTCGAGCACGGTCTCGTGGAAGGGCTTGAGCGAGTAATCGCGGCGGTTGTAGGTGCGCTTGTAGCTTCCGCTCTCGCCGACGAACGGGCGCGCGATCACGCGGCCGACGCCGTGTGCGTTGAGAATCTCACGCGCGATCTCGCAGCAGCGGTAGAGGCGCTCGAGGCCGAAGTGAAGCTCGTGGCAGGCGATCTGGAAGACGCTGTCGGCGCTGGTGTAGACGATCGGCTTGCCCGTACGGACGTGTTCGTCGCCGAGGCGCTCGAGCACCTCCGTGCCCGAAGCCGGCGCGTTGCAGAGCACGCCCGGGACGCCGCTCTGCGCGACAAATGCGTCGATGATCTCGGGCGGGAAGCCTTGCTCGAACACCGGGAACTGCCGGTCGAGCACGCAGCCCATCATTTCCCAGTGGCCGGTCGAGGTGTCCTTGCCGGGGCTCCGCTCGGCGCAGCGGCCGAAGGCGCCGGCGGGCTGGGCCGAGCGCGGCACGCGCGTCACGCCGGGGATGTGGCCGAGGCCCAGGCGCACGAGGTTGGGCACGTCGAGGCCACCCGCGCCGTCGACGATGTGGTCGAGCGTGTGGGTGCCGGTGTCGCCGAAGCTCGCCGCGTCCGGGAGAGCCCCGACGCCGAGCGAGTCGAGCACGATCAGGAAGGTGCGTCGCACGGGCGCAAAAATACCGATCCGAGCCGAAATACCGAGCCAGAGCAGTTTTTTCTGCGAACAGCGGCCAGCGTCGGCGGCAACGCCGCCGACGCTGGCCGCTGTTCGCAGAAAAAACTGCTCTGGCTCG
>JABWBL010000130.1 GCA_013360535.1 Planctomycetaceae bacterium | reverse complement strand
GGAGGCCAATAGTGAGCGGGAACCAGAAGGTCGTCGAAGCCTGCGGCGCTTGCGGGCGCCAGTACGACGTCACGCACCTTCCGCGCGGCGGACGCGTGCGCTGCGCCTGCGGTTCGACGCTCGAAGTGCGGCATGTCGAGCCGCACGCACCGCGCACGCTGCGCTGCTCCAACTGCGGCGGGAACCTGGTCGATGGCGCGCGCAAGTGCGAGTACTGCGCCGCGCAGATCAGCCTGCGCGAGCAGCGCCTCGACGCGGTCTGTCCGGCGTGTTTCGCGCGCTGTTCGAGCGGCGCGCGGCACTGCATGGAATGTGGGGTGCGCATCGAGCCTCAGGCGCTGTTCGCGCTCGCCGAAGGCCAGACGTGTCCACGTTGTGCCGGCGAGCTGCGTGACCGGGTCGTGGGGAACACGCACGTGATCGAGTGTGCCGCCTGCGGCGGTCTGTGGCTCGGCACGGCGCAGTTCGAGCAGCTCTGCCGCCGCACCGAGGCCGAGAGCGTCGCACCCGGCACTTTCGCGTCGGGGCTCGCCCGCGTGGAGACCTACGAGCGCCAGAAGTACATCCCGTGCCTCGCGTGCAAGTCGCTCATGCTGCGGCGCAATTACGCGGGCTCGAGCGGGGTCGTGATCGACGCCTGCCGCCAGCACGGCGTCTGGCTCGACTCGGACGAGCTCGAGCGCATCCTCGCCTTCGTGCGGGGTGGCGGCCTCGACCGCGCGCGCGCCCGACAGGTCGAGCAGCTGAACGCGGCGAAGCGGCTCGCCACTCCGCCCCTGACGGGTGACGTCCCGCGCGCCGATGCACGCTGGGAGCTGGGAGCGCACATCGGTCTGTCCGTGCTGCTCGACCTGTTCGGCGATTGAACGCGACGGGTTTGGCGCAGCGACGCGCTGGGAACGCGAGCGTCCCGCGGTACGGTATTCGCCCCATGCGTCGCGCGAGCCTCGTCCTGCTGCTGGTCGCCCTCGTGGCGACCGTCTCGTGGTTCGCGCGCGAGGCGCAGAACCGGCGCGTGCTGTTGCCCGATCGCGGCGAGTGGATCACGACCGATCCCGACAGCCAGTACCACATGCGCCGGCTCGAGCGGGCGCTCGACGAGACCGGCGAGGTGGCCGCGGTGGATCCGCGGCTCAACGCGCCGGAAGGGGCGGCGATTCCGTGGCCGCCGTACTACACGCGCTTGCTGCACACCTTGCTCGCGCCGTTCGCGCCGGAGCAGGGGCGCGCGAGCTGGGTGGAGCGGGCAGTGGGCTCGGCAGCGTGTGTCGCGAGCGTGCTCACGAGCCTGCTGGCGCTGCTCGTGGCCTGGCGTCTGGCGGGAGCGGCGGCCGGAATCGCCGCAGGACTGCTGCACGCCCTGAACGGGGCCGCGATCGAGTACGGGAAGCTCGGCAACGGTGACCACCACGCGTACGTGTCGCTGCTCGCCGGAATCGTGCTCGCGCTGGCGAGCGCCGGATTCAGCGGAACGGCGCTCAATTCGCGCGGGCGGGGCGCCCTGTACGGTGCATTCGCCGGA
The DNA here is from genome assembly GCA_013360535.1 of Planctomycetaceae bacterium. Lineage (GTDB taxonomy): Bacteria > Planctomycetota > UBA1135 > UBA1135 > F1-120-MAGs118. Next base: position 8,402 of record JABWBL010000130.1, on the reverse strand, counting down.
GCGGTCGCCGGGATCGCGCTCGGCACGTGGGTCGCGTCGCTGATCCTCGTCGTACAGGTGCAAGTTGCGTTGTTCGTGCTGCTCCTCGTCAACACGCGACGGCCGCTGGCAGGGCTCGGAGCCTTCGCGCTCGCCTTCCACGTCGCGGCGCTCGCACTGGCGTCGCCCGCGATCCTTGCGAGCCCTTGGACCGCGACGCACCCGTGGATCGTCGTCAACCTGTCGTGGTTCCACCTCGTGTACCTCGCGGCTGGCGCGCTGCTGTTCGTTCCGCTGGCGCTGCGTCCGCAGGGACCGAAGCTGCGGCGCTGGATGCCGGCCTTCACCGTCGCCGTCGTGACGCTCGCCACGCTGTGGACGGCGTACTCCGACGCGGCGCCGGCCCGCGGAGTGCGCGAAGGCTTCGAGTGGGTGAGTCGCGTCGATTCGTTCATGGCCCGCATCGGGGAGTCGCAGCCGCTCGTGCGTGACGGCGACCTCTCGCCGCTGTTGCGCACGCTCGGCTTCGCGGGCTTCGTGCTGCCGCTCGCGTGGCTCGTGCTGGCCAACCTGACGCGCAGGGGCGAGTTCGAGCTGCTCCCGTGGGTGGTTTCGCTCCCGCTGCTCGGACTGCAGGCCTTCGGTCAGGCGCGATTCGCGGAAGGGCTAGCGCTGGCGCTCGCGGTGGGCGTCGGCGTCGCTCTCGCACGCGGAATGAGCGCGAAATTGCCCGGAAAAGTGCCATTTGCGGCCCAGACGGCGCTCGCGGGTGTCGTCGCTCTCGGTCTCGCGTGGCCTGCGCTCGCGCGCAGCGTCGAGAAGTGGAGCGTGCGCGACGAAGCGATTCGCAGCGAACGTCCGGCGACCCTTGGCGCGCGGCTCGCGGCGGAGTGGATCGGCGCCCAGCCGCCGCGCTCGACCGGCGAGACCGTGCTCGCATTGTGGTCGCACGGTCACGTGATCGAACGGCTCGCCGAGCGGGGCAGCCTAGCGACGAACTTCGGTTCCTATGTGGGCGAGGCGGGGTTCCGCGCTTCGCCGCGGCTCCTGCTCGAAGAGGACGAGGCCACGCTCACGAGCGAGATGGAGCGGTTCGCGGTGCGCTTCGCGATCGTCGACAGCGACCTGCCGAACGCGCTCAACACGCTGCTCGACGGCGTCGAGCCCGAGCGGCGCTCGCGCTATGTCGCGACAGGCTCGGAGCGTGGTGGCGAGGTCCTGCCGGCGTGGTTCCGCACGTTCGGCGCGCGCGCGCTGTTCGACGGCGAGGTGTTCGGGCCGGAAACGGCCGGAATTCGCGCCTGGGGACGTTTGAGGCTCGTGTGGAGCGCACCCCTGCTCGATCCGGGGCGGCCACTGCGTGGGCCGCGCGATCTGGCGCCCGCGGCGTCGGTGTGGGAGCTCGTCGCGGGTGCCGAGCTCGCGGCACGTGGCAACGCCGGCGAGCGCTTCGAGGTCGAGCTCGATCTCGCGCTCCCGAACGGACGACGGGTGCGCTGGCGCGACCACGCGCTCGTCGGAGCCGACGGCACGGCGACGTTGCGTGTGCCCTATGCGACCGACGCGCCCAATGGCACCGCTCGCGTCGAGCGGGCCGTCGGACGCGTCGGGTCGACGCGGGTCGCGATGCTCACGATCCCCCAGAGCGCAGTGCTCGGCGGGACGCGAGTCGAGTTCACGCGTTGACCGACCGGATCAACCCGGTCGCTGGCGCTTGAACTGCTCGAACGGATCGGTCCAGGCCTTCTTCTCGGGTGTGCCGGTGCTCGCCGTCTCCGCTGCGGGCGCAGCCGGAGTCGTCGGCGCGGCAGGGATGGGCGCGCGCGGAACCGGCTGCGGAGCGCTCGGAGCCTTCGGCACCGTGGGCGCCTTCGGAGCGGGGCCCGAGATCGAGGGGCCAGAGATCGACGGGTTTGCGCTCGCGGGTCCGGAGATCGAGGGGCCTGAAGTCGCCGGCGCCGCAGCGGGCGTCGAGGGTTTCAGGCCGAGCGAACCGCCGGAAATGCTCGGGCGCGGAGTGTGCTGGATGCCGGAGGCCACAGGCGCGGGTGCAGCCGTCGCCGCGGGTGCGGGCTCGCTCGTCTCACCGTGCCGCGCGAGGTCGATGGTGATGCCGTTGGCCTGGAACTTGGTGAGCAGGTCTTCCTTGTTGACGGCCTTGACGTAGGCCTCGTTCGCCTCGACGGTGCCGGCTTTCACGAGCTCGAGCAGCGAATCGTTGAGCAGCTTCATGCCGAGCTTCCCGCCCATCTGCATGGCCGAGATGATGCCGTGCGTCTTGCCTTCGCGGATGTTGGCCGCGACGGCGGTGTTCACGATCAGCACCTCGAGCGCGGCCGCGCGGCCCTTGGGCTTCTTCTTGCAGAGCGTCTGCGCGATCACGCCCTTGAGCGAGCTCGCCAGCATCGTGCGGATCTGGTTCTGCCGGTCGGCGGGGAACTGGTCGATGATGCGGTCGACGGTCGTCGCCGCCGTGTTGGTGTGCAGCGTGCCGAACACGAGGTGGCCGGTCTCCGCGGTCTCGATCGCGATCTCGATCGTCTCGAGGTCGCGCATCTCGCCGACCAGCACGATGTCGGGGTCCTCGCGCAGCGCCGCACGCAGCGCGCGCTTGAACGACTTCGTGTGGCGGTGGACCTCACGCTGGTTGATCAGGCACTTCTGCTGCTTGTGCACGAACTCGATCGGGTCCTCGATCGTGATGATGTGGTCCGTGCGTGTCTTGTTGATGTGGTCGATCATCGCCGCGAGCGTGGTCGACTTGCCGCTGCCGGTCGGGCCCGTGACGACCACGAGGCCCTTGGAGAGCATGCACAGGTCGAGGCAGGCCTTCGGCAGGTTGAGCTGCTGCGCCGTCAGGACCTCGCTCGGGATCTGACGGAACACCGCGCCCGGTCCGTTGCGGTCCATGAACAGGTTGGCGCGGAAGCGCGCGAGCCCCGGCACGTCGTAGGCGAAGTCCGTGTCGCTGCATTCCTCGAACTCGAGCCGGTTGCGCTCGGGAGTGATCTCGTAGAGCACCTGCCGCAGCTGCTCGGCGGCGAGCTCGGGACAGCCGTCGATCGGCGTCACGTCGCCGGAGGCTCGGAAGTACGGCCGCAGGCCGCTGGTCATGTGGAGGTCGGAGGCGCCTGCGGCCACCATCTGCTGGAACAGCGAGTCGATCCAGGCCATGCGGAGTGCTCTGTGCGTGGGAAACGGGACACGGGGCGACCGAAGGGGCGCGCCCCAGGAACTTGCCCGTTCTCGAAAGGAGCGGGGGCGCGGCTTGAGCGTCGAAGGATTTTCCTGCGCCTTTCAGCCCGGCCTGACAGCACGTGGGGGCGCCGCTAGTCTGCGCGGCGATGAAGCTCTCCACCCTCGGACTGTCGCTCGTGTTGCTCTCCGCCTGCGCCACGCGACCCTCGGACGAGGCAGCGGCCGCTCGCGCCGAGGCGCGTGCGTTCCTCGAGCGCTACAGCGCGACCTACGTGAAGCTCTACACCGCTTCGAGCGAGGCGCAGTGGGCGTCGCAGACGCACATCGTCGAGGGCGACACGACCAACGCGGAGCGCACGCAGGCCGCAGAGGAAGCGACGGCGGCCTTCACCGGCAGCGTCGCGAACATCGAGACCGCGCGCAGGTTGCTCACCCGGCGCGAGCTGCTCGAGCCGATCCAGGCGAAGCAGCTCGAAGCGGTGCTTTTCAAGGCAGCCGCCAGCCCGCAGACGCAGCCGGAGCTCGTCAAGGAACGCATCAAGGCCGAGACCGCGCAGGTGGAGAAGCTCTACGGCTTCGCCTTCCGGCTCGACGGCAAGGAACTGAGCGCGAACGACATCGACAACGGCCTCAAGAGCGAGCGGGACCTCACGCGGCGCCGCGCGATCTGGGAGGCCTCGAAGGAAGTCGGAATCGGCCTGCGGCCCGGGCTCGTCGAGCTGCGGCGCCTGCGCAACGAGGTCGTGCGCGGGCTGGGCTACCGCGACTACTTCTCCTACATGGTCAGCGAGTACGGCATGACCACGGAGGAGATGGCGGCCACGATCGAGCAGATCAACCGCGACCTGCGGCCCCTGTACCGCGAGCTGCACACCTGGGCGCGCCATCGCCTCGCGGAGCGCTACGGCCAGCCGGTTCCCGAGCAGATTCCCGCGCACTGGCTGCCCAACCGCTGGGGGCAGGACTGGTCGAGCCTCGTCGACGTGCAGGGCTTCGACCTCGACGCCGCGCTCGCGCAGAAGTCGCCCGAGTGGCTCGTGCAGCAGGCCGAGCGCTTCTACACCAGCCTCGGCTTCGAGTCGCTGCCTCAGGTCTTCTGGGAGCGTTCGTCGCTCTACCCGCTGCCGCAGGGCGCGGCGTGGAAGAAGAACACGCACGCTTCCGCGTGGCACATGGACCTCGACCACGACGTGCGCTCGCTGATGAGCGTCGAGCCGAATGCCGAGTGGTACGAGACCACGCACCACGAGCTCGGCCACATCTACTACTACCTGAGCTACACCAACCCGCGCGTTCCGCCGCTCCTGCGCGAGGGCGCGAACCGCGCGTACCACGAGGCCGTCGGCTCGCTGATGGGGCTCGCGGCGATGCAGCCGCGTTTCGTGCGCTCGATCGGGCTCGAGACCGGCGATCAGGCGGCGGATCCGATGCAGCTGCTCCTGCGCGAGGCGCTCAACTACGTCGTGTTCATCCCGTGGTCGACCGGAACGATGTTCTCGTTCGAGAAGGAGCTCTACCACGGCGAGCTGGCACCCGAACGCTGGAACGCGCGCTGGTGGGAGCTCGCGTCCCGCTACCAGGGCATCGCGCCGCCGGCGCCGCGCGGCGAGGAGTACTGCGACGCCGCGACGAAGACGCACATCAACGACGACCCGGCGGGCTACTACGACTACGCGCTCAGCTTCGTGCTGCTGTTCCAGCTCCACCAGCACATCGCGACCGAGCTCCTGCATCAGGACCCACGCGACACGAACTACTACGGCTCGCGCGAGGTCGGGAAGTTCCTTCAGGGTCTGCTCGAGCCGGGTGCGAGCGGCGACTGGCGCGTGATGCTGCGCGAGGCGACCGGCTCCGACCTCTCCGCCAAGGCGATGGTCGAGTACTTCCAGCCATTGCTCGAGTGGCTGCGTGAGCAGAACCGCGGTCGCACCTCCACGCTGGCGGAGCTCTAGCCGAACGCCAAATTCGCCCGGAGAAACTGCCGGAAAGGCGAAATCGACGCCTCGCGCCGGCGCGACCGCGTGCGAGTTTCTGGAAACGGCCCGTGGCGAACGTCGCGGGTCAAGCGAACGTGCCGTTCGGCCCGAAAAGTGGGGCCCGAGCGCGCGGCTACTCACGATGCCGCATCCAGCGCCGGGGATCGTCGGCTCGAGACACCGCGGGCGATCCGTACCGATCCGTCCGCGGCTCTTGCCAGATGCGCCTCCCCTCATGTCGAACTCCGTTCCGTCCCTCGTTCCCTCCAACGACCGCACCAACGACTGCGCCTCGGCGACCGGCGAGCTCGCCGCGCTCGAGCGCTCGCTGGCGGTGATCGAGTTCGAGCTCGACGGCACGATCCGCCACGCGAACGAGAACTTCTGCCGCACGGTCGGCTACGCGGCGAGCGAGATCGCGGGTCGCCACCACTCGCTGTTCGTCGACGAGACCGAGCGCACGAGCGTGGCCTACAAGCGCTTCTGGCAGGACCTCGCATCCGGCCAGTTCAAGTCGGGCCAGTTCCGCCGCATCGCCAAGGGCGGGCGCGAGATCTGGATCGAGGCGACGTACAACCCGGTCCTCGACCGCGACGGCCGGCCCTACAAGGTCGTCAAGTTCGCGAGCGACGTCACGGAGCAGAGGCAGCGTGCGGCCGACTGGAAGGGCCAGCTGGACGCGATCTCGAAGTCGATGGCGGTGATCGAGTTCGAGCTCGACGGCACGATCCGCACGGCCAACGAGAACTTCTGCCGCGCGATCGGGTACACGCTCGACGAGATCCGCGGGCGCCACCACTCGCTGTTCGTCGATCCCGCCGAGCGTGCTGGCGCGGAGTACCAGCGCTTCTGGCGCGAGCTCGGGCAAGGCTAGTTCCGCGCGGGCGAGTTCCGGCGCCTCGGCAAGGGCGGCCGCGAGGTGTGGATCGAGGCGACCTACAACCCGATCCTCGACGCATCCGGCAAGCCTGTGAAGGTCGTCAAGTTCGCCAACGACATCACCAGCCGCCGCCGCAACCAGCTGATCGTCGAGCGTGTGCGCGAGGCCTCGAAGCAGCTCTCGAGCACGTCGCTCGGGCTCTCCGAAGTCACGGCGCGCATCGCGGCCAACGCCGAGGATTCGAGCCATCAGGCTCGCAGCGCGTCGCTCTCCGCCGAGCAGGTCTCGCGCAACAACCAGACCGTCGCGAGCGCGATCGAGCAGATGGGGGCGAGCATCCAGTCGATCTCCTCGAGCACGTCGGAGGCCGCCAAGGTCGCGACCGAGGCCGTCGGCATCTCGCGCCAGACCAACGAGACCGTGTCGAAGCTCGGCGACTCCAGCCGCGAGATCGGCAAGGTGATCAAGACCATCTGCTCGCGCTCAACGCGACGATCGAGTCCGCGCGCGCCGGCGAGGCGGGCAAGGGCTTCGCCGTCGTCGCCAACGAGGTGAAGCAGCTCGCCAAGCAGAGCGCGCAAGCCAGCGAGGACATCGCGCGGCGCATCGAGACGATCCAGGCCGACACCAAGTCCGCGGTGCAGGCGATCGCGCAGATCGTCCGCATCATCGACGAGATCAACTCGATCCAGACCTCGATCGCCGGCGCGGTCGAGGAGCAGACGGCGGTCACGTCCGAGATGTCGCGCAACATCACCGAAGCGGTGCGTGCGGGTGAGGAGATCGCGCAGGGCATCTCGACCGTCGCGAGCTCGGCCGAGAGCACGGCGGATGGCGTGCGCTCGACGCAGGCCTCGGTCCGCGACCTGAGCAAGCTCGCCAGCGACCTCGCGGCGCTGGTCCAGTCCTGACGAGCTCGCGCGACCCCTGTCGGGGCAGGTCCGGGGGCCAGCTCGCCGCGGCGGGAGGGCCCTCGGGGGCCTTCCGGACGTTTTCGACGGCGTAGGCGAGTCTGGGTCAAGTTGCGTACGGGGGACGTACGAAACGCGAGTCGTGACTCCGACCTCGCACTCCTACCCCGGACCCCACCATGCAGACCCCCGTCTCTTCAGGGATCGGCGCAGCGCCGGCCGCGCTGCCCGTCCGTTCCGAGCTCGCCCACGAAGCTGATGCGACCCGCGCCGAGCTTGCGGCGCTGCACCGCTCCCTCGCGGTGATCGAGTTCGAGCTCGATGGCACCATCCGCGAAGCGAACGCCAACTTCTGCAGTGCGCTCGGCTACGCGCCGGACGAGATCGTCGGCCGGCACCACTCGCTGTTCGTCGATCCCGCCGAACGCACGAGCTCGGCCTACCGCCAGTTCTGGGCCGACCTCGCCAGCGGCCGCTTCCAGTCCGGCGAGTTCCGCCGCATCGCCAAGGGCGGGCGCGAGATCTGGATCCAGGCCACGTACAACCCCGTGCTGGACGCCGGCGGGCGCCCGTACAAGGTGATCAAGTTCGCGAGCGACATCACCGCGCAGAAGCAGCGCTCGGCCGAATCCCAGGGCCAGCTCTCCGCGATCTCGAAGTCGATGGCGGTGATCGAGTTCGAGCTCGACGGCACGATCCGTTCGGCCAACGAGAACTTCTGCAACGCGCTGGGCTATTCGAGCGCGGAGATCGTCGGGCAGCACCACCGCATGTTCGTCGCGCCCAGCGAGCGCGAGAGGCCGGAATACCAGCGCTTCTGGGCGGAGCTCGGCGCGGGACGCTTCCAGTCCGGCGAGTACCAGCGCATCGCCAAGGGCGGGCGCGAGATCTGGATCCAGGCCACGTACAACCCGATCTTCGACGCCTCGGGCAAGCCCGTGAAGGTCGTCAAGTTCGCGCTCGACGTCACGGCGCAGGTGCTGTGCCGCCAGCGCAACGAGCGCATCGTCGAGCAGGTGCGCGCCACGGCCCACAAGCTCTCGGGCAGCGCCGGTGAGCTCACGCAAGTGACCGGAACCATCTCGAGCAACGCCGAGCGCTCCAGCGATCAGGCCCGCAGCGTCGCTGCCGCCTCCGAGCAGCTCGCACGCAACAACCAGACGGTCGCGAGCGCGATCGAGGAGATGGGAGCGAGCATCCGCTCGATCTCCGGCAGCACCGCCGATGCCGCGAAGGTCGCGAGCAGCGCCGTCGCCACCTCGCGGCGGACCAACGAGACCGTCATCAAGCTCGGCGACTCCAGCCGCGAGATCGGCAAGGTGATCAAGACCATCACCGAGATCGCGGCCCAGACCAACCTGCTCGCGCTCAACGCGACGATCGAGTCCGCGCGCGCCGGCGAGGCGGGCAAGGGCTTCGCCGTCGTCGCCAACGAGGTGAAGCAGCTCGCCAAGCAGA
>JABWBL010000129.1 GCA_013360535.1 Planctomycetaceae bacterium | reverse complement strand
CTCGCGCCGGGCACCGTGCGCTCGCGCATCCACCGCGCGAAGGCCCTGCTGCGGGGCAGGCTCGCGACGCTCGTGCACGACCCGCGCCGTTGTGGGCACTGCCTTCCGGGGACGGAAGCCTCGGACGGCTGAGCGGGCGCTACACTCTTTCGCCCACGGTCCGAGCGGCGGTTCGCCACGGCCCCTGGTTCCACATGAAGCAAGCACGCGAGAGCGCACCGCGCTCGAAGTTCCTTCCCCGCACCGTCGACCAGATGCGCGAGCGCGGCTGGGACGAGCTCGACGTGCTGCTCGTCACCGGCGACGCCTACGTCGACCATCCATCGTTCGGCGTGCCGGCCATCGGGCGCCTGCTCGAGAAGCGTGGGTACCGCGTCGGCATCCTCGACGTGCCGGAGCTCGAGCCCGATGGCTCGGGCTGGAGGCGCCTGCCGAAGCCGCGCCTGTGGGTGGGAGTGAGCGCGGGAACCATCGACTCGATGGTCACCAACTACACGGCCTCGAAGAAGATCCGCCATCAGGACGTGTACCGGCCCGGTGGCAAGCCGGGGCGGCCCAACCGCGCGACGATCGCGTACACGGCGCAAGTGCGGCACCACTTCCCCGGCGTCCCGGTCGTGATCGGCGGGCTCGAGGCGGGGCCGCGCCGGCTCGCTTATTACGACTACTGGGAGGACAAGCTGCGGCGCTCGATGCTCGTCGACAGCAAGGCCGACCTGCTCGTGTGGGGCATGGGCGAGCGCACCGCGGTCGAGGTCTCGCGCCGCATCGCACGCGGCGAGTCGCTGCGCGGCATGCCGAACACGTGCGAGCTCGTGAAGCCCGAGGAGGTTCCCGCGGACGCACGCGTCGCGCCGTCGTTCGAGGAGCTCGTCGCCAACCCCGACCTGCAGATCGAGCTCTTCAACGCCGTGCGCGAGGAGAACCGGCCCGACGGCAAGGTGATCGCGCAGCGCCACGCGGCGCGCGTCGTACTCCAGCACCCGCCGCTCGTGCCGGCCTCGCAGGCGGAGGTCGACGAGTACTACGACCTGCCGTACACGCGCGAGTGGCATCCCGACCACACGGCGGGAGGCGGCGTTCCGGCGCTCGAACCCGTGCGCTGGTCGATCAATACGCACCGCGGTTGCCTCGCCGACTGCACGTTCTGCTCGATCACGTTCCACCAGGGTCGCACGATCCAGTCGCGCTCTCCGGAGAGCATCCTGCGCGAGGCCGCGAGCCTGTCGGGCATGCACGACTTCCGCGGCACGATCACGGACGTCGGTGGGCCGACCGCGAACATGTGGGGCATGGGCTGCAAGCTGCTCGAAGCCGGCAAGGGCTGCCTCGACCGCGGCTGCCTTTCGCCGGACGTGTGTCCGGCGTTGCGCGTCGACACGGCGAGCGAGGGCTACCGGCGGCTGCTGTCGCTCGTGGCGCGCACCAAGGGCGTCAAGCACACGTTCGTGAGCTCCGGCATCCGTTACGACATGCTGCGCAGCACGAAGACGGAGACCGAAGGCGAGCTGCTGCCGCTGCACCGCCAGCTCGTCGAGCAGCACACCTCCGGCCGCATGAAGCTCGCGCCCGAGCACGCCTCGCCGGACGTGCTCAAGCTGATGAACAAGCCCTCCTTCGACGTCTACGAGAAGTACGAGGAGGACTACAAGTCGACCTGCGAGGAGCTCGGCCGCGACCAGCACCTCGTCAACTACTTCATCGTCGGCCATCCCGGCACGACGATGCGCGACGCGGTCGTGCTGTTCGAGCGCCTGCTCGAGCGCAACTACAGCCCGGAGCAGGTGCAGGAGTTCATCCCGCTGCCGATGACCCGCGGCTGCGTGCAGTACACGACCGGCAAGGATCCGATCACGCTGGCGCCGCTCTACGTGCCCAAGGGCGGTCGCGAGCGGCGCCTGCAGAAGGCGCTCGTGCGCTGGAAGGATCCCGACAACCGCAAGCTCGTGCTCGAGGCGCTGCGCGAGGCCGGTCGCGACGATCTCGTCGAACCGTACTTCAAGGCGCTCAAGCGGGGCGGGCCGCCGCGGCTCGCCCCGGCCCGCAAGAACGTCCCGCAGGGCGAAGAGCGCGAGCTCGACGACCTCGACACGTGCGGCTAGCGGCCTTCGCTAGGGAAGGATCGTGAACCCCAGGGCCGTCGTGAGGCCGGTGGTGAATCCGAGCGGATCCGCCGGGTCCCGGTACCAGTACTGGCAGTACACGCGCTGGCCCTGCACGAGCAGCGGGTCGCTGCCGAGATCGATCAGCGCGTTGAAGTCGAACTGGAACGCGCCCGAGCAGTCGTCGGGCGGTGCGTTGCCGCCGGAGAACTGGGTCGGCGTTCGCCGCACCGGCTGCTGGATGCACAGCGTGCCGCCCTGGAACGGGATCGACTGCGAGTTGTAGCCGTAGAACAGGATGCCGGCCTTGTTGTTGAGCACGAGGCTCGCGCTCACCACGAAGGGATTGGGGTTCGACACGCTCGCCACGCCGCTCGCGGCGATCTGCGGAGCGCAACCCTGGGAGTTGAGCTTGGCCTGGCAGTAGGCGGGAGCCGTGAAGGGCAGCGCGAAGGCGATGTCCACGTTGCTGCCGGGGAAGTCCATGCAGGTGTTCGAGAGCAGCGAGGAGCCGGTCATGGGATCGAACTCCACGAGACCCGCGGCGCCCGAGGCTCCCGAGCCGACGAGGAACAGGTGCCCTTGGGGGCCCAGGCAGAGTCCCACGGGCGCCAGCACCGCGTTGGTCGAAGCGATGCCGAAGGTCACGCTGCCCGTGGACAGGTCGACGTGGTCGATGAAGGTGTCGCCGGAGGTGTCGCGCGCGAGGTACAGCGTCGCACTGGCCGAGGACGCGCACGCGTCGACGTAGGTGCCCGTCGGTGGAGCGCTCAGGCTCGAGCTGTACAGGCCCGTGAGGGGATCGAGCTTGACCAGCGTGCCGCCCGCCCCGATCAGGTACAGGAACCCGTCGGTCGCGGCCGTGATCGCCTTCGGTGTGCCGAGGACCGTCGATGGGATCGAGTAGGACGCCCCGAACGTGAGCGTGTCGACGTCGAAGATGTCCACGTGCTTGGTCTGCGAGTTGTCGCGCAGGAAGAACAGCGTGCGCAAGCCGTCGAAGCCGCACACGTCGACGTTGGAGCCCGCGAGATTCGCGATCGTCACCGTCGAGACGGTCTGGCCGGCGAGGTCGATGCGCGAGAGCGCGTCCACGGAGGAAAGCGCGAACAGGTTGTTGTCGGGGCCTGCGCACAGGCCCACGGGCGTGGCCATCTGCGGCGCGGGCAGCTGGTACTGCTCGGGAGCGGGCAGCTGAAGCGCGACGTCGAAGTGGTCGACGTAGCTGTTCCCCGACGTGTCGCGCAGCATGTAGACGTTGTTCGCGGGAACCGAAGGGATCGGGCCGGACGGAACCGTCGGGCTCGCGGCGGTGAGCGGGATCTCGCGCACGGAACCGACCTCGCCGAAGTCGCCGCTCCCGGGCACCGCGCCACCGACGTCTCCGATGCGGTAGCCGGGACTCAGCGGCACTCCGCCGAGCGTGCCGATGTCGTAGGTGGAGACGTCGAAAGAGAGGTCCGTGGGGAACGACGTGCCGTAGTCGAGGATCACGCGGAAATCGTCGACGCCGTTCTGCACGTTGAGCGCGAACGCGAGGATGTTCGGCGCGGTCTGGCAGATCGACTCGAGCCCACCGGCGCCGCCGGTCGACTCGAAGCCGCGACCGGCCTCGGAGTAGTCGTTGGGGTTGGTGCCGACCCCGAACAGGAGATCGGTCGCCGTGTACACGCCATCGTCGGTGTCTCCACCGAGCTGGGTCCCGTCGGTGATGATGCCGAGGATCTGCACCTGCGGAGGGAACACGATGCGGCCGGCCACGGCCTTGGTGGTGGCGGCGTTCGTGTCGACGAACAGGCGGAAGTAGACCGACTGCACGTAGTCGGGTGTTCCCAGGCCGTAGGCGGAGAGGTTGACGCCGGCGGCGCCATAGGAGCGCTCGCGCACGATCACCAGATCCGGGTCGGGCGGCGGAGTCGCGGGCGAGAGCCCGATGTCCTGGATCGGAGACTGAAAAGCCAGCGAGGGAGCGCAGAACACGAGCGCAGGGAGCACGCGCAACAGACGGGAGCGGAGCATGGGGGGGAACTCCTGAGCGAGTTGGGGAAGGCCCGAATCTAGTGAGGTTCGTGGATTCCGCCAGAGGCACGAGGGCCCGGAAGCAAGCGTGTCCGCGCGGTGCGGGGGCTTCGGAGCCCCGAGCTCGGCTGCTAGAGTCGGCGCGCCATGGCTCCGATCGGCGAAAACTCCAGTTCACGCGAGTTCGAGGGTTTTCCGCTCGCGCGCGTGGGGTGGTGGATCGCGGTCACGCTGCTCCTGCTCGCGGGGCTGACCCGCGCGCGCGGAGCGTGGTACAGCTACGGCCTCGACGGATACGCCGACGAGCCCGAGGTGATCGACCCGGCGTTGCGCGCGGCGAAGGGCGACTTCCGGCCGGAGCGTTTCCTCTATCCAGGCTGGACCTCGTACACGATCGGGGCGACCTACAAGGTGCTCGATGTCGTGGGCTTCGGCGGGGAGGCGGGCTTCCTGCCCGAAGAGCCGAGCGCGGACCACTTCGTCGTCGGGCGGCTCGTCGTGTTCGCGACCGGGCTGCTTTCCGCGCTCGTTGCCGCGCTCGTCGGGCGCCGGTTGTTCGGGCCGTGGGCGGGAGTCGCGGCCTGTGCGCTGCTTCTCGCGAGCCCCGAATTCGTCTCGATGGGCTACATCGTGCAGGTCAACACGCCGGCGAGCCTGTGGACCGCGCTCGCGATCCTCTTCTCGGCGAACGTGTACCGGCTCGGGCGGCGTCCGCGCGACTACGTGCTCGCCGGGATCTGCGCCGGGCTCGCCGTCGGCTGCAAGTACAACAGTTATCCGGCCGCGTTCTCGCTGCTCGTCGCGCACCTCGCGGCGCCGCGGGATTCGCGCGGCTGGCGCCATCCGTGGTTCGTGCTCGGCGCGGCGCTCGTGCCGCTCACGTTTCTTCTGACCACGCCCTACGCGCTGATCGACTTCGAGCGCTTCCTCGAGTCGATCCGCTTCCTCAATCAGGTCTATCAGGACCAGCACTGGCCGCTGCACACGAGTACGTCCGGCGGCAGTTGGCTCAACTACCTCGAGCGCATCTGGAAGGCCGGCTGGCCCTACGAGCTCTCGGTCGCCGCGCTCCTCGGCACGCTCGCCTGGTGCGGGAAGGACTGGCGCCGGCCGCTGCTCGTGCTCGGCGCCGCTGCGCTCAACCTAGGCTTCCTCGGCTTCTACAAGGTCTACTTCCTGCGCCACCTGCTGCCCGTTTTTCCGCCGCTGGCGGTGATGTCGGGCGCCGCCGTGCAGTGGGCGATCGACCGCGTCGATCCTTCGCGTGCGCGGCGGGTCGCGACGGGTGCTGTCGCGGCGCTCTTCGTTCTTGGGCTGGGATTCCGCTCGTTCGTCGACACGCAGGAGAAGCTCGAGGGCAAGACGAAGGTCGACTCGCGGCAGGCGGCCAAGGTCTGGATCGAGGAGCACGTGCCGAAAGGCGCGCGCATCGCCTGCGAGGAACGCTCGCCGAAGCTCGAGGGCTATGAGCTGGTCGCGGCGCGCTCGATCGCGGCGCCCGAGGACCGCACGGCCGAGATCGAGGCCAAGGCTGACTGGGTCGTCGTGACGCTGATGAGCGAGCGCCTGATCGAGCGCGATCCGGCCTGGGCCGGGGCGCGGGAGGTGTACGAGCGGTTCGCCGCGCGCCACGAGCTCGCCGCGGAGTTCCTCGGTCGCGGCGTCGACTACGCGGGTCGCGACATCCGCATCTTCCGCATCGTGCGCTGAACGTCGCGAAAGCGCGCGAGGCCGCCGCGATCGCTCGCGCCGGCCTCGGTGTGGATGCGGAACCTCGGAGAGGCGTCAGCTTGTGATGCGCTCGCGGAACTCGAGCGTCACCGGGTCGATGCGCACCTTCTCGCCGACGTTGACGAGGTTGGACACCTTGACCTTGATGCCGTTCTCGAGCATCGCGTCCTTCCACGACGCGTTGGCGCCCTTCATCGGCGGCGCGCACTCGGCGACCTTGCAGATCACCGACGACGGCGGGCTGACGGTGACGAGCCTGCCGTTGACGAGGAAGCCGACGTACTTGTCCGAGCCCCACAGGAGCGCGTCCTTGGCGGCCTCGATCGAGCAGCGGAACTCGTTGCCTTCGCCGTCGTAGAAGACCTCTTCCGGGCCTTCCTGGTAGGAGTGCGAGAGCTCGATGTTGTCCTTCTCGAGGACCTCGAACTTGGTGTCGCCGTGCTCCTTGAGCTCGGTCACACGACCGGTGAGCAGGTCCTTCAGCGTGACGAACACGTACTGGCGCCGGTCGTTGCGCATGATGCTCCAGTCGATGACGGTGCACATGCGGCCTTGGTGGTCGACCAGGTAGCCCTTGCGGATATCGAGCGCGGATGCTTGCACGGAGAACTTCCTCGGAACAAAGAGATTGGAGGGCGAAAAGTGTAGCGTCGATTCCGTCTCAGAGGAACTCGATGCGGCCCTGGGGCAGCAGGTACACGATCAGCATCGTCCCACCCTTGACCGTGGGCACGTGCTGGGAGCCCGGGGCCTCGACGACCCAGCCCGCAGGCTGGTCCATGAACGTCGGCGTGCCCTCGAGGGCCATGCAGAAGTTGATTTCGCCGTTGGGGTGACGGTGCAGCGGCCCGGCGCCGTTCATGTGCACCACGTCGATCGAGAAATCGCCCGTTTCCGGCGTGGCCTTCGCGGCGCGGCCGTAGCGCACGGGCAGCTCGCCGCGGTTGGCGATCTCGCCCTTCTCGAGCAGCTCCACGAGCTTCTTCTGCAGCTCCCTCGCGGCCGGACCCGCGGGATCGAGGCGCTGGGTGAGCGTCGCACGCGCGGCGGCGGGGTCGGTGGGGGAGACGCCCTTGGCGGCGTCGAGCAGGGGACGGAAGGTCTCGATCAGGCTCGTCATGCCGCGCGTTGTAGCCGCACGCGGGCCCGCGCTCAACGGCGGAAGCGGATCAGGAGCAGCGCGCTGTCCGGGCGGAAGCCCCGCGCCTCGTCGAGCGGCACGAGCTCGAAGTCGTACTTGGCCCGGATGGCCTCATTGGGGCCCTGGCTCGCGCCCTGTTCGTCGAGCGCCTGCCACGCCTTGGGCAGGATCTTCCACGGCTCGCTCGCGCTGACGATGCGCGCGTTGAAGAACGTCGGCCGGTACTTCTCGAAGCCCGCGATCTCGACCTTGCGGTCGTGGCCGGGCATCTCGCGCGCCTTCGGATCGAGCGGGAGCAGCGGCTCGCGGTTGGTGAGCCCCTGCGTGTCGTACACGACGAGCTCGGGCGCGTAGTAGCCGAGCGCGCCGATGTTGCCGAGCACGATCGACTCGCCCGGCTTCGTCGCGAGCCCGAGCGCACGCCCGTCGAGCTGCCAGTTCTCGATGTCGACGACGCCCTTGGCCCACATCTCGTATTCGCCGCGGAAATCCTGGCTCCAGCGGAAGTGCGCGAGCTCGCGCCCCCCCCGCGGGACGGCGTGCACGTCGAAACACGGCAGCGCACCGAGAACCACGACGCCGCCGCCGAGCACGAGGCGCAGCGTCGGACTTGCGAGCGTCGCGAGCCACGCCCCGAGCGCGAGCGCGACGAACGGCATCGCCGGGACGAGCATGCGGTACATCATCATCCAGTCGCCGCCGAGCAGGATGAGGTAGGCGAAGGCGCTCGCGCAGAACACGAGCGAGCCGAGCGCGAGGCCCGAAACGTCGCGGCGAGCTCGCGTGAGCGCCCCGCCGAGCGCCAGCGGCACCGACACCACGCACAGACACAGGCTTGCTACGTACTGCGCGCCCCTCTGCAGGTATTTCGCGCCAAATGCGACCTTGATGCGCGCGGTGTTGGGCTGCAGCGCCTCGAAGTAGCTCCAGCGGAACGCGAGGTAGGCCAACGTGACTCCGAGCGAGACGAGCGCGACGAGCACGAGCGCGCGGAACATCGCGCGCCGTTCGTTCGTGTTCGCCGTCGCGAGCGCCGCGACTCCGCTCATCGCGACCCACACGAAGCCGTCCGCCCGCACCAGCACCGCCAAGGCCGCCCACAGCGCCGCCGCGCGCACTTTCGGGGCGCCCCGTTCGCTCGCGAGCGCGGCGAACACGCCGAAC
>JABWBL010000128.1 GCA_013360535.1 Planctomycetaceae bacterium | reverse complement strand
AACACTCGAGCACCTTGCGCCAGCTCGCCGAGCGTGATCCGGCGGCGGCGCTCGAGCGGCGCAGCGAGCTCGCGCGGCTCGTCGCGCGCTTGCACGTCGCTGGCTGGTACCACCGCGATCTCTATCTCGAGCACTGGATCGTCGCCGGCGACCACCTCGCGTTGCTCGACGTCGGCCGTGCACGCCGCGAGGACTCGCCACGCGCGCGCTGGCTCGTCAAGGACGTGGCGGCGCTCCTGCACTCTTGTCCCGCTGGAATCTGCGTCTTCGCGCGCCTGAAATTCCTCGCGCTGTACCTCGACGCCCGCGGCGTGCAGGATCGGGGCCTGCGACGCGAGTTCCTGCGGGCGGTGCTCGCCAAGGCGCGCCGCATCGCCTCCCACGCACCGCGCCACGTCGACCGGACCCCCAGAGCATGATCGAGCGCCTCGAACACCTCGCGATCTGCGCGCCCAACTGGGTCGGCGATCTCGCGATGGCGACGCCGGTGCTCGAGGCGGCGCTGCACAGCGCCCACGTCGGCCGGACGACGGTGCTCGTGCGCCAGCACCTCGCGCCGCTCCTGAAAGACGGCCCAGTCGAGCCGCACGTGCGAGCGCACAGGAGTGGCGAGGAACTTGCGCACCTGCGCGAGCTTCGCCCGGAGGCCGTGCTGCTGCTCTCGAACTCGTTTGGCTCCGCGTGGCGCGCGTTTCGGGCCCGCGTGCCGATCCGTCTGGGCAGCGCGCTCTCGCAGCGACGTCTCCTGCTGACGCACGCCGTCGTGCCGCCGTCGCGCGATGGCCGCCGTGCGCCGATTCCGACCGCGCACCTCTTGCGCGACGTCGCGGGACTGGCCGGAATCACGCTGGATTCGCTGCATCCACGCTTGTACGTGCGCGAGGAACTGCGCGAGCGCAACCGCGCGACGTTGCGCGCGCTCGGGCTCGCGGAGAGCGAACGTTACGCCGTGTGTTGCCCGGGCGCGGCCTTCGGCGCAGCGAAGTTGTGGCCACCGGATCGATTCGCGGCGGCGCTCGATCGCCTGCACGACGAGTTCGGGTTGCGCGCGGCGGTGAGCGGAGGTCCGGGCGAAGAGGCGCTGATCGGCGCGGTGTGCGCGGCCTCGCGGCGCGGCGCCATCTCGATGGGCAAGTCCGAGCGCAACCTCGAGACGCTCAAGGCGCTCGTCGAAGGTGCGGAGCTCCTGCTCGTCGGCGATTCGGGACCGCGCTGGGTCGCGGCGGCCTTCGACGTGCCGTGCGTGTCGGTGATGGGGCCGAACTTGCCGGAGTTGACGGCCACTTCGCTCGAGTTCGCGGAGATCGTGCGCATCGACGTCGAGTGTGGGCCGTGCATGCAGCGTGTCTGTCCGCTCGGCCACCACCGCTGCATGACGGGCATCGCGCCCGACGCCGTGGTCGCCGCGGCGCGGCGAGTGCTCGCGAGGAAGAGCGCGGGAGTGCCGGCGTGAGCACGAGGCTCGAGCGCGGCGAGCGGGTGCTCGCGAGGGTACCCGATTGGCTCGGCGACCTCGTGATGGCTGAGCCGGCGCTGCGCGCGCTGCACGAGCGGACGCGCGAGCTCGACGGTTCGCTCACGCTCGTCGGCAAGCCGCACCTGCTGACGGTCTTCGGCGACGCGTTCGTTGGCTGCGAGCGGCGCGACGCGCGCGAAGCGAGCGCGTGGCGCGGCCACGACGTCGCGGTGCTCTTCACCAACTCGTTCCGCAGCGCGTGGATGGCGAAGAAGGCCAGAATTCCGCGCCGTTTCGGCTGGGAACGCGACTTTCGCGGCTGGTTGCTCAGCTCCAGCTGGACGCCGGCCTTTGAGCGTGGCGGCACGCCGTTGCGGCTGGGAACCCGCGGGCGAGGCTCGCGCTACTTGCCACGTCCGTTCGGCAGCACGTGTGTCGAGCTCGTGCACTGGCTCGGGATCCCGGTGAACGACCCGCGCCCGCAACTCGTGGCGACGAAGGAAGCGCGTGAGAGCGTGAACGCGCGGCTTTCGAAAGCGGGAATCGCCGCAGGTGAGCGTTTCACGCTCGTGAACGCCGGTGGCCGGCCGGGTTCGGCGAAGGGTTATCCCGCGGAGCTGTGGGCGCGCGCGCTCGCGCTGCGCGACGAGCGGCTCGTGCTCGTTTGCGGCCCAGGCGAAGAAGGCGCGCTGCACGAGATCGTGCGTGCGGTGCCGGGGGCGATCGCGCTCGTCGAGCCGGTGGCGACGCTGCCGGAGCTTGTTGCGTTGAGCGAGCGCGCGTTGCTCGTGCTCACCGCCGACTCCGGCCCGCGCCACGTCGCGGCGGCGGTCGGCGCAAGGCTCGTCGTCGTGTGTGGTCCGACGGATCCGCGCCACACCGCCGACCACACGGACTCGACGCGCATCCTGCGGGTTCCCGTACCCTGTGGGCCGTGCCACGAGGAACGTTGTCCGCTCACCGGCCCCGCAGAGCTCGCCTGCATGCGCCGCATCGATCCGCAGGAGCTTGGAAACGCCAGATGAGCCCGGAAACCCGCTGGAATCGGCGCGACACGCTCTCCGCGCTGGCGCTCGTCGCCGCCAGCTTCGTGCTGCGGGCGTTGTTCCTGTTCGGTGCGATCGACTCGGCTTGGCCGCACTCGACGCTCTACGAAGGTGACGCGCTCGTCTGGCTCGAATGGGCGCGCGCGCTGCGTGCGGGCCAGCCGTTTGAGTTCGACCTGCCGGTGCGCGCACCGGGGATCGCGTTCCTGTTGAGCTGGTTCGGCGGCGAGCTCGTCGCGCCGTTCACGGGGCTCAAGTTGCTCTTTTGTGGCCTGAGCGCGGCCACGGTCGGTTTCTTCTTCGCCGGGCTGCGCGCGCGCGCGTCGTTCGCCGTCGCGACGACCGCTTCCACGCTGCTCGCGCTCTCGTTCGCGCAGTACGAGCTCGCCACCTCGCTCAACAACGAAGCGCCGTACCTCGCGCTGGCAACCGGCGCGCTTGCGCTGCACGTGTGGACCGGACCGAAGCGTGGATGGGGGAGCGCCGTCGCGCTCGGCGCGCTGCACGGCCTCGCGAACCTGCTGCGCACCGAACACGTCGGTTTCGTCGCGATTGTGCTCGTTTTCGAGCTCTTCCGCAGCCGCCGCGAGCTCGGCGTCGCCGTCCCGCGCGCGCTCGCTTCGCTCGCGGCGCTCGTGCTCATCTCCTTGCCTTGGACGTTGCGCGCCCACGAGGCCGTCGTGCGCTTCAACGAGGTCGAGCCGCGCCCGATTCCGTTCGTCGGCACGCGCCCCACGTGGAGCCCCGACGCGCAGGTCGCGCTGCGCGAGCTGCCGGCCTTCGCACGCGAGGGGATGTTCCTGATGGTGACCGACCGTGTCGGTCGCGCGGGCCGCTCCAGCGTCGAGCGCGCGGACCTCGAGCGTGTGCTCGACACGGAGTTCGGTTATCGCCCCGAGCCGCTCGCCGCGTGGACGCTCGGTTCGACCAAGGCCAAGCTCGACCTCGCGCTCTCCAACGACCTCACCTGCGACGGCGGTTTCTCGCGCGCCGCGCTGTCGGACAAGTTCGACCGTGATCCGCCGTTTGCGTTCGGCCGCCCGAGCCACCTGAAGCTCTACAACCGCGGCGACGAAGTTGCGCTCGCGACGCTGCGTGAGCATCCCTCCGAGTGGTTCACGCTCGCCGCCGCGAAGCTCGCACGCTTCGAGAGCGGCCTCGCGCTCGGTTTCGGCGCGACGAACCTCCCGCACGGCCTCGGACTGCGCCGCGCGGCCGTCGACATCGCCGCGCCCGCGCAGCGTTCGCTCGTGTGGAGCGTCACGGTTCTCGGTCTCGGCGCGCTGGGCCTCGTCCTCGCTTTGCGCCGTGGAGTCGCCGCGGAATGGGGCCTGTGGCTCGCCTTCAAGCTGCTCGTGACCGTCGCGTTCTACGGCTACGCGCGCCAAGGTGCGACCGCGCAACCCGCGCTCTACTTGGGCGTCGCCTGCGCGCTCGAGTTCGTGTGTGCGCGCGCTGGGAACCTCGAGCGCTGGCTCTGGAGAGCGCTGCTCGCCGCCGCCGTGCTCGTCGCGCTCGCCGACCTCGGTCCCTGGAGCCGCCCGCGCGACCTGTTCGCGACCCCGTCCCCCGGCGTGCGTTTTGGCCCGGTTCCGCAGGCCGCCGAAGGCGCCTTCGGCTGCTCCGGCGACATCACGCTCGCGCCGCGCCCGCCCAAGTGAGGCCCCGCGTCGCGTATCCTGCTCGCCCTCATGAGCTACCTCGACGACTTTCCGACGGACGTCCCCGACCAGCCTGAACTCGTCACCTGCGACCGCGACGGCGACATCGTCACGCTGACGATCCAGCGGCCCGACGTGATGAACTGCCTGTCGTTCCCGACGCTGCGGCGGCTGCGCAAGCTGTGCCACGAGCTCAAGGGCGACACGAGCGTGCGCGCGATCCTGATCACCGGCGCTGGCGACAAGGCCTTCTGCGCGGGCGCGGACCTGAAGGAGCGCAAGACGATGCCGATGGAGCGCGTGCCGCTGTTCGTGAAGAACATCCGGCGCGTGATGGACGACGTCGAGGCGCTGCCGCAGCCGACGATCGGCCTCGTCAACGGCTTCGCGTTCGGCGGGGGCACCGAGCTCCTGCTCGCTTGCGACCTGCGCATCGCGGCGCCGCACGCGCAGCTCGGCCTGACCGAGACGTCGCTCGCGATCATCCCCGGCGCTGGCGGCACGCAGCGCTTGCCGCGCCTGATCGGCAAGGCGCGCGCGAAGGAGCTCATCCTAACGGCGCGCAAGCTCACGGCCACCGAGGCCGAGCGCATGGGGCTCGTCAACTTCGTCGCGGAGGAAGGCAAGCTGCGCGAGAAGGGGCTCGAGGTCGCGCGGGCGATCGCCGCCAACGGCCCGGTCGCCGTGCGCGCCGCGAAGCGGGCGATCGACGAGGGGTGCGAGCTGCCGCAGAAGCAGGGGCTCGAGGTCGAGGCGCGCTGCTACGAACTCGTGCTGCCGACGCAGGACCGCAAGGAAGCGCTCGCGGCCTTCGCCGAGAAGCGCGCGCCGCGCTTCACCGGCGCCTGAGAGCATCGACGGCGGGCGCGAGCGGCCAGTCTGTGCCGCTTTCGCCCGTCGTGCGGGCCGCCAAAGCCGCTTTCATGGCTGCTCCGCCGCGGCACCGTCCTTGCATTGCGCTTCCGGTTCCCGCGCCCCGACCCCGGGCTTGGTTGTTGCAATCCTGCCCCCGGCCGCGCGAACCTCTCCGACCCCCCGATGCACTTCCGCGAAGCCTTCGACCCTTTCCGCGCGCTCCAGAGCGCCTTCGCGCTGCTGCGCAAGGCTCCGCTGGCGTTGCTCGTCGGCGGCTTCCTCCTGTGGATCTGCGACGAGATCCTGCCGGCGATCGGGTTCAGCGGTGACGGCAACCACAAGGTCGACCTCGAAGGCCTGAACCCCGAGCAGTTCGGCGAGGTGATGACCGAGGTCGGTCGCGAGGCGGTGATGGCGATCACGGTCGCGGCACTCCTGTTCGGCCTCGGGCTCATGCTCGCCGCGTTCCTGCTCGCCGCCCTGCTGCGCATCGGCATGGCGCGCGCCACCGAGCGCGTGATGACCGAAGGGCAGGCCGAGCTCGAGGACCTGTTCCAGTCGCGCGGCCGCTGGACGACCATGGTCGCGGTGCGGTTCCTGCAGACGCTGCTGACCGGCCTCGTGTTCCTGCCGGCGGGGGCGCTCGTCGCGATCGCGGTGTTCGGCACGCTCGCCGCGACCGACGACGGCGCGCGCGCCGCCGGCATCGGCATCGTGACGTTCCTCGTCGCGCTGCCGGCCGTGCTGTGGGTCACGCTCGGCTGGTCGCTCGCTCCCTGTGCCGTCGCGGTCGAGGGCATGGGCGTGATCGAGTCCTTCTCGCGCTCCTGGTCGCTCGTGCGCGGCCACCGCTGGACGCTGTTCCTCTACTTCCTCGTCACGGTGTTGCTGGAGCTGTTGCTCGGCTCTGTGCTCTGCATCTGTTGCTGCGGGCTCCCCGGTTTCCTCCCGACCGCGTGGATCGAGACCGCGACCTTCGAGAGTTACCTGCGCCTCGTGCGCCCCGGCGATCCGAGCACTTGGCTCGACAAGCCCGCTGATTCCACCGGCGCCACGCCGGCTTGAGCGTGCCCTAGCGCTCGCTGCGCGGCGCCCTCGGCCACTCGGCGAGCGGCGGCAGTTCGAGCAGCACGTCTTCGAACTCGTCGCTCGTGCGCGGCAGCGAACGGATGCTCCCGATCGTTCGCGGCGCAATTTCGCGGCGGAATTCGCGGAAGCTCGTGTCCGGCGGGGCGGGCAGCAGCGGCGTCACGCGGAACGTGTTCGGCACGGCGAGGTCGAACTCGAAGCGGCCGGTGGCGTCGCTGTGGGTGTACACGAGGTCGCGGTCGCGCTCTTCGCCGAGCACGAGCAGCAGCGGGCGATCTGGTTGCGAACCACCGATCGTCACGTTGCCACGCAGGCGGCAGCCCGACGACATGCGCGTCGCGGTGAGCACGACTTCCCGCGTCTCGCCGGGCTTCAGCAAGTCGTCCAGCGTTTCAGGAGACAGCGTCCAGCGGCGACGCGCAGACGCGAAGCGAGTGAAGCCCGAGCCCACCGACACGTCGAAACGGCCGTCGGCTCCCGTCGAGAACAAGAAGTTGGGGCCGAGGAAACTGCGCCGGAACTCGACGTCGAGCTGCAGGCCGTCCCCGGAGGGCGTCACGACTCGGCCGACCAGGCGCGAGGGCGCGCCGAACTCGATCTCAGCGTGCACCGCGCCGGTCACGGGGTCAATCGTCACAGGGGCCTGTTCCGAGCTGCCGTCGGTCAGGAACGCCAGCACCTGCGTGGGCTCGCTCCGGAAACGCGCCGAAATCGGCGACCTCCATTCGACGCGCCAGCGCTGAGGTGCGAGGCGCTCGACGCCGCTGGAGTTCGCCGTCATCTGGATCCAGTTGATCTCCTCCCCGTTGCCGCAGAAGGGGTCCTTCGGCGAGTCGTCCCGGACCGATAGCGCCGCGAGTTCCACGCCTTCCGTCGAACCCTGCCGCCGGGCACTCACCTCGATCCAGCGCGAGCGTGACAGCGAGACCTCCGACTCGGCCCACGCGAGCGACACGATCCGGGGCGTGCAGCCTTCCGCTTCGAGCAGCACCCCGCCCGTGAACGGCACTCGCAGTCCATCGACCCGCAGGCGACCGTCGACGCCGCCGACTTGCGGGCGGCGCCAGAAGGCGAGCGATCCCGGGCCGACGTTGTGCCCGACCTCGGCCTGCGGCCACGTGGTGCCGAGCGGTGAGCAAGTCGCCACGACCGGCTTGTTCGTCGCGCCCGCCAGCACCGTGAATGTGACCGACCGACCGGGTTCGAGCGTCACGGAGAGCTCATTCGGCGAGCGCAACGCGAGCGAGCGTGGCTCGAGCACGAGATCCGCGAAGCCCTCGGCGCTCACTCCGAGCGTGACGACTCCGGACGGCACGTTGCGGCACGCGAAGGCGCCATTCGCGTCGGTCGTTGCGAGCGGTTCGAGCGACCACGTGTCCGCGCTCGGCGCGACGACGCGCCCTTGGGCCGCGTGGATCTGCGCTCCCGCGATCGGCGCGCCGTCGAGCGTCGTCACACGGCCGTGGAGCTCCGCGAACGGATAGACGTGGACCGGACCGAGCTCGAAGTCCTCATCGGGTGCGAGCAGCTGCTCGACTCGCGTCGGCGCGAGGCCGGGGACCTCGATCACCAGGAACGCGTCGCGGAAGCTCGCCCCCTCGCCGCTGCGCTCCACGTCGAAATCGAACCTCCCGTCAGCCCCCGACCGGCCCCCGGCCAGCAGAATCGAACGCTCCTCGCCCCGCACGCGCCACTCGACCCGCGCCCCCTCGAGCGGTGCGCCGCGCTCGTCGAGCACCGTCCCCGACACTGCTCCCTCGAACCGCCCGAACGCGACTGGCGTGCGCGGCTGCTGGAACACGGCGAGCAGAAGTCCGAGCGTGAGCATGGGGGAGTTCCTCCTGATCCGACCGACGCGCTCAGCGTCTCCCGTCGTTGCCCGTTGGCGACGGCTCGAGCGGCGGCAGGTCGAGCGCGAGGTCGGCGAGAGGCTCGCCCGTGACGACGATCGGCGGCGCGGCGACGAGCGAGCGGGCGAGGAATTCGCCGCGAAGGTCGCGCCAGCTCGTGGCGAGCGGCTGTGGGCCCCGCGGCACGATCCAGAAGGAGCCCCGCTCCGGCGCCACGAGTTCGAAGCGCCCGTCCTCGTC
>JABWBL010000127.1 GCA_013360535.1 Planctomycetaceae bacterium | reverse complement strand
CCATGCGCGGCTCCTCGCCCAGCATGCGCTGCAGCGCGTCAGTCTGCGGTCCGCCGCCGTGCACGACGACGACACGCGCGCCGAGCGCGTGCACGACCGCCACCTGCCGCGCGAACTGCCGAATGGCCGCGGTCTTCGCGATCGTGCCGCCTCCGGCCTTGATCACGAAGGTCTTGCCACGGTGAAGGCGCACGTGCGGCGCCGCCTTGAACAGGTCGGTCATTGCGGGAGCTCCAAGGGAACGGGGGACTTCGCGCGGATCTGGCTCTTGCGCTCGAGGCTCGCGAATTGGCTTTCGAGCAGCGCGGTCTGGGCGTGCAGGCGATTTTCGGCCTGATCGATCACGACGGACCACGGCCCGTCGAGCACCTCGTCGGCGACGACGACGTTGCGTCGCACCGGCAGGCAGTGCATGAAGCGCGCGTGGTCGGTCCGGCGCATCCAGCTCGCGTCGACGCACCAGTCGCGCAGGTTCGCGCGCTGCGCCGTCTCCGCTTCCGGCTTGCCCCAGCAGCCCAGCGACGCCCACGACTTCGCGTAGACGATGCTCGCGTCCTTGAGCGCCACCTCGCGGTCGCTCGTGATCGTCAGCGTGCCGCCGTTCGCCTGCGCGAGCGCGCGCGCCTCGGCGAGGATCGACTCGTGCAGGTCGTAACCTTCCGGCCGCAGCAGCACGACGTCCATGCCACGCTGCGTCGCCATGCACAAGGTCGAGTTGGGCACCGCGTGCGGCAGCGGCTTGGGATGCCAGGCCCACGTGAGCACGAACTTCGCGCGCTTGGGCACCTCGAACAGCTCCATCGTCGCCCAGTCGGCGAGCGCCTGGCACGGATGCCAGAGCGCGCTCTCCATGTTGACGACGGGCACGCCCGCGTGCGTGCGGAAGCCGTTCATCAGCGCATCGCGCAGGTCTCGGTCGAGCGACTGGATGCCGGCGAAGGCGCGCACCGCGAGCACGTCGACAAAACGCCCGAGCACCGCCGCGGCCTCGCGCACGTGCTCGGCGTTGCCCGCGTCCATCACGGCGCCGTCTTCGCACTCGATGCCCCACACGCCGTTGCCGCCCGATTGCAGCTGCACGAGGTCGAGACCGAGCTTGCCGGCGGCGCGCTGGAACGAAGCCTGCGTGCGCAGGCTCGGGTTGAAGAACAGGATGCCGAGCGCCTTGCCGTCGAAGCGGCGCGCGCTCGCGCCCGCGCGCAGGTGCAACGCACGCGCGACGAGTTTCTCGACGTCGGCCGTCGGAAGGTCCTGCAGGGTGTAAAAGCCCTTCACGCCTTCACCACCAGCGCGTCGAGCGCCTTAGCGAGGCGATTCGCCTCTGCCGGAGTGAGCGTGAGCGCCGGCGAAAGTCGCAGCACCTGCGGGTCGTCGCTAGTGCCGACAAGCACGCCCTGCTCGAGCAGCGCATCGCGCACCTGACTCGCCTTGAGCTCCGGCTTCACGACGAGGCCGAGCAGCAAGCCCGCGCCGCGGATCGACCCGATCGGTCCACCGGAGTTCTGCAGCGCCGCCTTGCACAGCGCCGCGCTCGTCGCCTTCACGTTCGCGAGGAAACCCGGCTCGGCCACGCGGTGCGCGACGTGCGCCGCCGCCGCGAGCACCAGCGGCCCGCCGCCAAACGTCGAACCGAACAGCTTGCCCGGCACGGCGCTCGCCATCTTCGTGCGCACGACCGTGATGCCGATCGGCAGGCCACCGGCCGCGCCCTTCGCGGTCGTGAACGCATCGGGCACGACGCCGAAGTGCTGCGACGCCCAAGGTGTGCCGAGGCGTCCGTTGCCGGTCTGCACCTCGTCGAAGATCAGCACGGCGCCGGTGCGATCGCACAGGCGGCGCAGCGTCGCGAGGAACTCCGCGCTCGGCTCGGTGACGCCTGCGAGCGACTGGTACGGCTCGAGGATCACGGCTCCGACGCTCGTGTCGATCGCCTTCGTCGCCATCTCGACGTCGTTCCACGGCAGCTTGACGACGTCGAACGGCGTCGAAGGGAACGCGGCGAGCTTGGTGTCGCTCACCGCCGCCGCAGCGGCCGTTCGACCGTGGAACGCGCCCTTGAAGAACACGACCTTGCGCCGCCGCGTGAACGCGAGCGCGAACTTGAGCGCGTTCTCGTTCGCCTCGGCGCCCGAGTTCGACACGAACACGCTCCAGCCGTCGGTCTCCGGCGGCAAGTTGCGCTCGAAAGCCGCCATGAAGCAGCCGCGCGCCTCGTGATCGAGCAGGTTGGTCGCGAACGAAAGGCGCTTCCACTGCTCCGTGATCACGCGGCCCAGCCCCGGATCGCCGGCACCGAGCGTGTTGACGCAGTGGCCGCCGTACAGGTCGAGCACACGCCGCCCATCCTTGAGGACGAGCTCGTTGCCTTCGGCACCGACGACGGGAAGCGGCAGACGCGCGTAGGCGTCGATTTCCTTGAGTTGCATCGGACTAGTTCACTCCCAGGCCCGCGCGAGGCAGGCCCCAGTGCTCGGGGAAACCCAGCATCAGGTTGGCGCACTGCAGCGCCTGACCGGCGCCGCCCTTGGTCATGTTGTCGAGCGTGCAGAGCACGTTGAGCACGTCACCGCGCACGCTCACCGCGAGCTGCGCGCGATTCGACGCGCTGATCGAGCGCAGGTCGGGCACCTTGCCCTCGAGCACCTCGACGAACGTCGCACCGGCGAAGCGCGCCGCGTAGATCGCGTGCACTTCCGCCGTCGTCACCTTGCGCGCGAGCGGCAGCGCGGCGGTCATGTGGATGCCGCGCGCCATCGGGCCGGAGTGCGCGACGAAGTGGATCGGCGGCACGGCGCCGCAGCGCTCGAGCGCCTGCGCGAGCTCAGCCTCGTGGCGATGCCCGTCGAGCGAATAGGCCCACATGTTCGCGTGCCGCCACGGATGGTGAGTGCCCGGCTTGGGCTCGACGCCCGAACCACTCGAGCCCGTGATGCCGTTCAGGATCCACGGCCGCGACGTGTCGAGCAGCCTCGCTTCCGCAGCGGGCACGCACGCGAGTTGCAGCGCGGTCGCGAAACAACCCGGCGCCGCCACACGCTTCGCGCCGACGACGGCCGCGCGGTCGAGCTCGACGAGGCCGTAAGTGAAGCGCGCGAGTTCCTGCGGCGCCGGATGCGGATGCCCGTAGGCCTGCTGGTAACGCGCGGGGCTCGCGAGGCGGAAATCCGCCGCGAGATCGACGACGTACAGGTTCTCGGTGAGCGCGCCGAGTTCGTTCGAGAGCTTCGCCCACAGCGCCGCCGATTCGCCATGCGGCAACGCGAGGAACACGACGGCCTTGCCGCCGCCCGCGAGCGCACTCGCGAGCGCCGCGAGCGCCTCGTCGTGGTTCGACGTCTTGGCGCGCGTCACGAGGTGCGGATGCGCCGACACGACGCTCTGCTCGCTGCGCGACACCGCGCCCTTGAGCTCGAGCGCCGGATGCAGGTCGAGCAGCCGGAGCAGCTCGCCCGCGAGCATGCCCTTCGCACCGAACACCCACGCGGGCACGGTCGCCGTCTGGATCGCCGTCGTGCTCACGCATGCACCTTCGCCGCCGCCGCGACCTGCACCCCACGCGCCGCGAGGCTCTTCAGCACCGCGTCCGTCAGTTGCTTGCCCTCGCGCAGCGCGTTGAACGCCGGAAGCCCGAGCTTCTCGTTGCAGAAGCGCCGACCGACCGGCGTGTCGGTGACACGGCCGCTCACGACGTCGACTTCGAGCGCATACCGCTCGCGCAGAAGCAGCTGACCGCCCCAGGAGCCGACCGGGTCCTGCGCGCACAGCACGACGCTCTCGATCGAGCCGCGAATGACCTCGTCGGAGAGCAGCGACTGCACTCCATACGTGCCGAGCAAGCCGTCGCCCATCTCGAGCACGATCAGGTCGGGCTCGCAACTCGCGAGGTTCGCGATCAGGCTGTGCGCCGCCGGCACCGCGGTGCGTTCGTCGGTCGTGACGACACCGAAGTCGGTGAAGATCGCGACAGGCTCCGCGCCGCAGTCCTGCATCTGCAGGATGTCGCGGCGCAGCGAAACGCCGGTGAGCTTGCCCGCAGCGACGCGCAGGCCCTTGTGGCTGAGCTCGCTGATCAGGATCGACGCCGCGGTCGTCTTGCCGGCGTCCATGCACGTGCCGACGAGCACGACCATCGGCGGCAGGCCCTCGGCGCGCGTCGGCATCGGCTGCGTCGGCAGCGCCGCACGCGCGATGTTGGCCGGAATGCCGACACGCGTCGCGAGGTACGGGAATTCCAGCACGCTTCCGAGCACTTCCAGCCGGAACGGTTCACCACTCGCCGCCGTCGCTTCCGCGCCCGTGCCGATCACGCCGCCGAGGTTCAGGAGCTGGAGCTCGTCCCCCACCGCGACCTTCTCCGGCACGTGACCGCTGAAGCCATACAGCGCGTCGCGATGGCCGAGCGCGCCGGCGATGATGTCGCCGGGATGCAGCGCGACCATGCGGCCGTGCACGTCCTCGAGCGTGTTGTAGTTCGTCTTCGCGTTCTTGACGCGGCACGCGATCACCGTGCCGGCCTCCGCGGGAATCGTCTCGCCGAGCACGGCGTTGCGATCGAGCCCCAGGCGCAGCGTGACCGACGCGATCTTGTCGAGCGTGCAGCGCTTCACTTCGCCACCTCCGCAGCGCCCTTCTCGCCCGCGCGCCGGAAGAGCCGCGCCGGTTCCGCCAGCGCGCGTGCGAGGCCGAGCGCCCCCTGCGGCGTCGCGTTGGAGCCCGCGCGCTCGCCGTACTTGGCGTCGCTCGCGGTCAGCATGCTGTAGGGCGACGACACGCCTTCGACGAGCGCCGAACCCGGCTGCACGCGCACCTTCACGGTGCCCGTGACACGCTGCTGCGTCGACGCGAAGAACGCCTCGAGGTCGCGCTGGAACGGATCGTGGAACAGGCCCTGGTGCAGGCGCCGGCCGTACACGTCGCCCAGATGATCCTTCCAGAAGCGCTGGTCCTCGATCAGCACGAGCTTCTCGAGCTCGCGGTGCGCCTCGATCAGCACTTCCGCCGCCGGAGCCTCGAACGCGATGCGGCCCTTGATGCCGAGCACCGTGTCGCCGAGGTGGTAGCCGCGACCGACGCCGAACGCGCCCGCTTCGGTGTTGAGGCGCTCGATCAGCGTCACCGGATCCATCGGCAGTCCGCCGAGCGACACGGGCACGCCGTTCTCGAATCCGACCTGCAGCGTCGCGCGGCCGTGGCCGTTCTTCGTCCAGTACCAAGCCTCTTCCGGCAGCGCCTGATCGGACGTGTGCAGCTCGCCACCGCCGATCGTCACGCCCCACAGGCCTTGATTGACCGAGTACTTGCCGCCCGCGGCCGGCACCGGCAGACCCTGGTCGTTGAGCCACTTGCGCTGCTCCTCGCGGCTCGGCGCGAGGTCGCGCACGGGCGCGAGCGCCTTCAGGCTGGGCGCGATCGTCGCGAGCGCGGCCTCGAAACGCACCTGATCGTTGCCGGCCGCCGTGCAGCCGTGCGCGCACGCGTCGAATTCACCTTCGGTCGACATGCGCGCGAGAATCTCGGCCTGCAGGCCACGCTCGGCACCCACTGACAGCGGGTACGCGGCGCCGCGGCGCACGTTGCCCGCGATCAGCCAGCGCACGACGCGCGAGAAGAGCTCGGCGCGCGCGTCGACGAAACGGTGCTCGACCGCACCGAGCGCGATCGCTCGCGTCTCGATGTCCTTGCGCTCCTGCGCGCTCCAGCCGCCGCAGTCGACGGCCAGAGTCGTGACCTGCGCCTTCTCGACGCGCGTGAGCCACGCGACGAGGTAGGACGTGTCGAGACCACCGGAATAGGCAAGCAGAACGCGCATCGATGCGATCCTCGGGCGAGGGAAAGGGAGCTACAGCAGTTCCTGCACGCGACGGCGAACGCGCTGGGACGCCGCGTGGGTTTCGGAGGCGACGAGCACCGTGTCGTCGCCGGCGATCGTGCCGACGAGACCGTCGATGCCCTCGGCCTCGAGCGCTCGCGCGACCGCGCTGGCGGCCCCGGGCTCGCAGCGCAGCAGCACGAAGTGCGACACCGGGCGCTCCGAACGGAGCAGGCTCTTCAGCGTCGCCAGCGGAGTGACCCGCTCGCCGTCACCCACCCGGTAGAACCCCGCCTGCTTCGCCACGTTGAGCGCGCGCAGGTCGCGCGACAGCACGGGCTGCGAGGTCTGGAAGCCGCGCCGCTCGAGGTGCTCGAGCAGCTGCTCCTGGCTCGCGATGTCCTCATCCTTGAGGAGCTCGCAGATCGCCTCGCGTCGCGGGGTAGGGTCGGCCATCGGGTGGTTGCTCTCGGAGAGCCCCTTCGGGCTTCGAGGCGCGAAACTTTATTCGCCGAATATTCCGCCGTCAACGCCCGCATGTTTATTCTGCGGATTCGGCCCTCCCACGAATGGACCGCCCCGCACGGCCCCTACAGGCCCCTCTCTTCAGCGCACGAGCGACGGGAAGGCGGC
Organism: Planctomycetaceae bacterium; assembly: GCA_013360535.1. GTDB lineage: Bacteria > Planctomycetota > UBA1135 > UBA1135 > F1-120-MAGs118. The sequence continues at coordinate 1,778 of JABWBL010000127.1, read as the reverse complement.
GTCGAGGCGGGCGCGCAGGCGCGCGAGAGCCTCGGAGGCCGCGGTCGGCAGCGGGCCGGAGTCGGGGTGCAGCAGGTTGCGGCGCTCGATCCAGTCGGGTTCCGCGACGTCGCGGGCGAGGTCGTAGAGCGACTCGAGCACCTCGACCTTGCCGTCGTCGGTGCGTTTGGACTCGCGCACGAGCTTGAAACGCCCGTCGAACAGCGCCTGATCGTGCCAGCGGATGTCGGTGCCCTCGGGCACGCCGCCGCTCGCCGTCGGCACGAAGTTGGGCTGGAAACGCTCGCTGTAGAGCTCGCTCCGCACGTTCGCGAGCGCGCCCGTGAGGAGCGGCGCGAGCGAGACCGCGTCGACAGCGCCGGTCGGCGCGCCCGCGAGTTCCGCGACGGTCGCGAACAGGTCCATCGCGTGCGCGGGCGCGGCGGTGCTCGTGCCACGCAGCTCCGGCTTCAGCGTCGGCGAACGCACGATCAACGGCACCTCGATGCCCCCGTCGTACATCGAGCCCTTGCCATGGTGGCGCGGATAGGGCGGCAGGAACACGCGCTGCGCCATGCCGTTGTCGCCGACGAGGATCACGGTCGTGTCACTTTCGTCGAGCGCCTCGACGAGCCGTCCGATCTGCGAGTCGAGCGCCGCCAGCATGCAACGCGCCATCGCGGCGTCGCTGTCCTCCGAATGGTCGCACGTCGCCTTCGCGCGCAGCCGCTCGTCCTTCGGCTGCGGCAGCGCGAGCGTGACGTGGTGCAGCGGCTCGTGGATCGCGTTGTAGGCGACGTACAGGAACCACGGCTCGGGCAGCGAGCCCGCCAGCGCGAGCGCATCGTCGGTCGTGTCGACGCTCGGATAGCCGTGGATCGTCGTCGCACGTTCTTCGCTGAAATGCGGCACTTTCGGCCCATTTTCGAGCTCCGCCCCGCTCGCCAAGCCGCCCGCATGGAACTTCCGCCACACCCAATAGCCCGCGTCGTCGGCCTGCTTCTCGCGCTCCTCGCCGAGGTTGAAGAGCGAGCCAGCGTAGCGGTCGAACCAGCGTCCCGGCGGAGTTCCGAGCGGTGCGACGGGGTTGAGCTCGAGCTCCGCCGCGCTCGACAGGTGCCACTTGCCGACCGCGGCGCTGTGGTACGGCGTCGGCGCCTTGCGCAGACGCTCGGGCAGGAGCTCGGCCTTCGGATCGAGCCCCGGCGAACCGGCCTCACCCGTCGACATCAGGATCTGCCCGACCCCCGTGTGGAACCCGTTGCGGCCCGTGAGGATCTGCGCGCGGGTCGGAGTGCACTTCGGGCTCGCCCAAGCGCGCGTGAACGTCAGCCCGCGCGCCGCGAGCAGCGTGTCGATCGCCGGAGTCTGCGCCGGAACCTGCGACGGCCGCCCCAGCTTGCGGAAGAGCTCGTCATAGGCACCGATCAGGCCCGGGCTGACGTCGTCGAGCACGATCAGCACGACGTTCGACGGCCGCTGCGAAGCTTCCGACGCACGCGCGGCCTGCGGCGCGTGCGCTTCGGCCGCCTCCGACCCGCACGCAGCCAACGCTCCCAGCAGAACGCCGCCGCAGATCCGTTCCCACCGCCCGACCATCCCCCGAGCCTATCCGCCGCCCCCACCCGCGCGCAGCCTGCTAGCCTCGAACCTCCCCGACACCTCAGCCCCCCTCGCGGGTTGCGCCTTCGATGTCGAGCACCACCTCCACCGCCGTGACCGTCGTCGTCGCCGCCCTCGCCGGAGCCGCCAGCGCCGCGCTCGTGCTCACCCTGGGCACGCCGGCCCCTCCCGCGCCC
>JABWBL010000126.1 GCA_013360535.1 Planctomycetaceae bacterium | reverse complement strand
GCCTTCGAGTCCCTGCGCCTCTCCGCCCGCCCAGCGAGCTCCGGGTCCTCGCTCGCCCGCGCGCTCCACTCCGCGCTGTCCAAGGGGCGGCCCGACGCGGCGCGCTCCTGACTCAGGCTCGACGCCTCACGCGTCCAGCGCACACGCGGCAGGAGCGGAAGCGTCAGCAGACGCGGCGCGTGAAGGGCTCCATGAACTCGCGCACGATCGCCTTGGGATTGCCGAACAGTCCCGACGTGGTGACCTTGAGCGAAAGCGTCGCGGAGGGAAGGCCGTCAGGGCCGGTGACGGCGAGCGTGATGCGAGCGCTTCCGCCGACGAGGCCACCGGAGCGCTCGACTTCGAGCACGCAGGCCTGGCCGTCCTCGCGCACGAGCTTCCAGCCCCCGAGGTCCGCGATCATGTCGCGGGCCTCGGAGTAGAGCTCTTCACGTCGCATGGCGACGGAGAGCGGGCGCAACAGCCGTGAGGTGCTGTCGGCGCTCGACTCGAACGTGCCCATGGCTCCAGCCCCTCGCGGGGCCCGGGCTCACTTGGCGGCGAGCTTGTTGAGCGCCTTCTGCAGGCGGCTCTTGCGGCGGGCGGCGGTGTTCTTGTGGATCACGCCGGCCTTGGCCGCCTTGTCGATCGTCGAGACGCTCTCGACGAGCAGCTCCGCGCGCTTCGCCGGCTCGGCCGCGACGGCGTTCTTGATCTTGCTCTTGATGCCGGTGCGAACCGAGCGGTTCTTGAGGCGGCGGAGGTTGGCGGTGCGGACGCGCTTGGCGGCTTGCTTGGAGTGAGTCATGACTTAGCGAAATCGTTCCATCTTGGCGGCTACATCGCGGTAGCCGATGTCCACTTCGTACACGCGGGCGTAACTCGAACGAGCCTGTTCGGCGTTGCCTTCGCCCTCGGCGATCTCGCCCAGGGCGTACAGCGCCTCCTTGGCGCGCTCGTCGATCTCCCGCACGCCCTCGAGGACGCGCAGGTATTCCTTCTTGGCGAGGTCGGCGAAGCCCTTGCGCTGGAAGCACTGGGCGAGCCCCATGCGCGCCTCGCGCTGCACGCGCGCGTCGGCTTGCGCCTTCTGGAACTCCGCGAGCGCCGCGTCGAGCTCGCCGAGCTTGGCGAGGCGCTTGGCGAGCTGCAGCCGCAGCGTCGCGTCGCCGGGGTGCACCTGCACGCGGTTCTTGAAGTCCTCCGCCTCGGCGGCGACGAGCTCGTTCTCGAGCCGACCCGCGAGTTCGGTGTTGCCTTCCTTGTCCGCGCGCGCGATGCGCTTCTTGATCACCTTGGCGCGCAGGTCGCCGACCTTGCAGAGCAGGTCGAAGCTGTCCTTCTTGTACTGCTGCGCGCGCTCGGCGCAGTCGAGCGCCGACTCGTAGTCCTTGAGCTTCTCGTGGACCTCGGCGAGCGCGAGCATCAGCTCGGGATCCTTCGGATTCTCCGCGTACTGGCCCTCGAGGCGCTCGCGCTCGCGCACGAGGTCCTCCTCGGTCAGCTGGCGGCGCCGCGAGCGCTCGAGGTCGGCGGCCTGGTCCTTGTCGCGGATCTGCTCGCGGCTGTGGCTGACCTGCTCGAAGCGACCAGCCTTGAGAGCGCGCTCCGCCGCGAGGTCCTTGCGCGCCTTGAGCGCATCCTGATCGCGCGGGTCGGCCTGCAGCGCACGCTCGTAGTACTCGAGCGCCTTGGCGTGCTCGCCCGCGCGGTAGGCCATCGCTCCGGCGCGCTTGAGCCCCTCGGGGTTGCGCGGCGCGATCTCGGCCAGGAACTCGTACACCGCGAGCGCGGACTTCGAGTACCCCGCGCTCTCCAACGCGCGCCCGAGCTCGAGGTTGGCCTCTTCATCGAGCGGGTTGGACGACAGGAATTGCTCGAGCGACTTCGCCGCCGCCGCGTGCTTGCCTGCCTTGGCGAGTCCCTTGGCGACCGCGAGCGGACCGGCGCCGGCGATGGCCTTGAAGAGCTTCATGCCACCGCCCTTCTGTTCGTGCCGACGGCGCAACGCGACGCGCAGGCCGGCCCGCGCCTCGCCGAGGTCGGGTTCCATGTCGAGCAGACTCTGGTAGACCTCGATCGCGAAGTCCCAGTTGCGCTTCTTGAGCGCTTCGTCCGCCTTCAGGAGATGCTTGGAGTAGTCCACGACGAGGGTCTTCCCCGCTGGTCCCATTCCCGGCCGACGGACGAGCCGCCAGCCCGGAATCCGGGCGGAAACGAGGGCGGGAGAGGTTAGCGGCGCTGCCGAAAACCGTCAACGCAGGCTATTCTCCTCCACCCCCGACGATGGGTTGGGAGGGCTGCGGGCCTTATCCCGGCGCCCGACCCCCGGGGACGCCTCCGATGACCGAACCGCTCGAATTCCGCATCACCCTGTACCCCGATCCGATCCTGCGCAAGGTCGCGCGGCCGGTCGAGCGCTTCGACGACGAGCTCAGGGCCACCGTGCGCGCCATGTTCGACCTGATGTACCGCTCCCAGGGGGTCGGCCTCGCCGCCCCGCAGGCCGGGCTGGACAGGCGCATCCTCGTGCTCAACCCCACGGGCGACGCCGCGCAGGCCGACTCCGAGCTGGCGCTCGTCAACGTCACGATCCTCGACCGCTCGGGCCCGGTCGGCATCTATGAGGAAGGCTGCCTGTCCTTCCCGCAGATCTACGCCGAGGTCAAGCGACCGGAGCGCTGCCGGATCCGGGCCTTCACGCCCGAGGGGCGCGAGTTCGAGCAGGACTACGACGGCTTCACCAGCCGCGTGATCCAGCACGAGTACGACCACCTCGAGGGCGTCCTGCTCGTCGACCGCATGTCCCCGGCGGACAAGGCGCGCCACAAGGTGGCCTTGACCGAGCTGGTCGAGCGCTACCGCCGCGGCCAGCCCGCCAGTAAATAGGCCAGCGGCTCGGGGCGCAGCCGCCCCACGCTCCCCGCCGTCTTGAAGACGACCCGTTCGATCGCCGAGCTCGCCAGCCCGCCGCCCGAGGGCTCGGTCGTGTCGATCGGCGTGTTCGACGGGGTCCACCGCGGCCATCAGGCGATCCTCGCGGCCAACGTGGCCCGGGCGCGGGAGCTCGGGGCCGTCCCGACGGTGCTCACCTTCGCCGGGCACCCCAAGGAAGTGCTGCTCGGGCGCTCGCCCCGCACGCTGACGACCCTCGAGCACCGCCTCGAGCTGTTCCGCCGCGCCGGGATCGCCCACACGGTCGTGCTGGAGTTCGACCAGCGCCTGCGCGAGGTCCCGGCCGAGCAGTTCGTCGACGAGATCCTCATCCGCGGGCTGGGCGCACGCGCCTTCGTGCTCGGCTTCGACAGCAAGTTCGGCCGCGAGCGCCGCGGCACCCCTGCACTGCTCGAGTCGCTGGGTTTCGACGTCACGGTCGTCGACAAGGTCCTCGCCGCCCAGCGCGCGGTCTCGAGCACCGCCATCCGCGAGGCGGTCGAGCTGGGGGACCTCGCCGGCGCCGCCGAGATGCTCGGCCGCGACCCGAGCGTGCTCGGGGTCGTCATCCACGGCGACGCGCTCGGCCGCCAGCTGGGCTTCCCGACCGCCAACCTGGACCTCCAGCACGAGCTGCACCCGCCGCCGGGCGTCTATTACGGCTGGGCCGGCGTCTATGAGGACGGCAAGGTCGAGCACTGTTTCGGCGCCGTCGCCAACATCGGCTTCCGGCCGACCGTGCACGGCGAGCGCCCCGAACGCCCCCGCATCGAGGTCCACCTGCTCGACTTCCAGGGCGACCTGTACGGGCAGGCGATCGAGTTCGTGTTCCTCGGCCGGCTGCGGGGCGAGCAGCGCTTCCCCGACCTCGAGGCCCTCAAGGCCCAGATCCGCCTCGACCTCGCCGTCGCGCGCCGCAAGCTCGACGAGGCGGCCCGGCGCTGACCCTCCAGATCCCCCGTTGACCGCGGCGGCGTTCGACGCCACAATCTCCGCCCTTCGCCGGCGTCCGGCCGGGCCTCGCGGCCCCCGACGCGCCTGCGGAACGTGGTTGGGCAGGTAGCTCAGTCGGTAGAGCAGCTGATTGAAAATCAGCGGGTCGCTGGTTCAAGTCCGGTCCTGCCCACCACACCTCTCTCGAGGCCCTTTTCGCGAGCGACGCCCGTGACCACCTACCAACCTCTGGTGATCCGCCGCAGCGACCCGGCCAAGGTCGAGATCGAGTGGGCCGACGGTCACAAGACAACCTACACCGCCGCCGAGCTGCGCGGGCTGTGCCCCTGCGCCGGATGCGTCAACGAGGTCACCGGCCAGCGCATGCACGACCCCGCCTCGGTGCCCGCGGGCCTCTCCCAGAGCGACCTGCGCTTCGTCGGGAACTACGCCGTCGCGCTGCAGTTCTCCGACGGGCACAACACGGGCATCTTCCCCTTCCGCTTCCTGCGCGACCACGACCCGCGGGGCTGATCCCGATGGCGGCCGACGGCGATGGAACGGGGGACGGCGACCTGTTCGTGCGCCCGGGGGTAGTGATTCCGGCGGCGGAGATCGCCTTCTCGGCGTTGCGGGCCGGCGGGCCCGGTGGCCAGAACGTCAACAAGGTGTCGAGCGGCGTGCTGCTGCGTTTCGACATCCCCGGGAGCAGCGCGCTCTCCCCCGCCCAGAAGGAACGGGTGCTGGCGCGGCTCGCCTCGCGCCTGACCAAGGCCGGAGAGCTGCTGATCAAGGGTGTCGAGCACCGCGAGCAAGGCCGCAACCTCGCCGCCGCCCGGGAACGGCTGGCCACGATCCTCGCCGAGGCCCTGTTCCTCGCCCCCCAGCGGCGCGCCACCCGTCCGACCCGTGGATCCCAGCGCCGCAGGCTCTCCGACAAGGCCCGGCACGGCGAGCGCAAGGCCGAGCGCCGGCGCCCCTCCGGCGACTGACCCGGAGACGGCCCCGGCGCCCCGAGCGGACCTGAACTGGGGTCCGTGACGGGTTTCTCACAGGATCCCGACGGGCCCTCCCACGCCCTCCCGAGGGTGCCGGAGCGCAAGAGCGTCATCCTTTTCCGGGTCCGGCCCCCCCACCTAAGCACTTTCGCTTCAGGGGCTTGCGACCACAGCCGGAGGCGGGATTATGGACTTTTGTGGAAACATCTCGGTCTACTGTGCCGAACGTCCCCCACGTTAGGGCCCCAAAAAGTCCTAGGGGGGCTTCCATCCCCTAGGCGCGCGCGGCATCCTCTGCGCGCTCCAGACCCCATCCCTTCTCTCTGGTGTCTACCTCTCTTTGGAGTGCATTCCACATGAACAAGTTCGTCCTCGGCGCTCTGGCTCTCACGATGGCCACGACGCCTGCCCTCGCGACGGAAACCTCGTGGTCGACCACCGACCGCGACCTCGCGGGCCTCTCGACGTCCCTGACCCAGGGCGCCACCGGCGCCTCCGTGTCGGGCTTCCTCCGCGCCAGCTACAACTCGTCGAGCGACATCTCCGTCGGCGGCGATGACCTGGGCGGGTTCTCGATCGACGACGCCCAGATCTGGGTGAACGGCTCGGTCGGCGACTTCTCGGTCGTCGTTCAGGCCGAAGCCTCGTCCTCGATGAACACCCCGGAAAGCCTGAGCGCGGCCGGCGGCCTGAGCGTCCTCGACGCCTACGCCTCCTGGAAGGCCACCGAGCAGCTCAAGGTCCAGCTCGGCCAGTTCCGCCCCGCGTTCCTCGGCAGCTCGCTGCGCAACGAGAACAACCTGCTGTTCATCGGCCGGTCGTACCTCGGTGCGGAGTACGCCTTCCGTGACCAAGGCGTCCAGCTGAACGGCGCCTTCGGCATGCTGAACTTCGCCGTCTTCGCCCAGAACGGCAGCGACGGCGCGGCGAAGGAAATGGCCTACGGCTTCCGCGTCGAGGCGACCCCGATGGGCACCGCCTCGAACAACGAAGGCGTGCTCGGCGCCGCTGACAACGCCAGCCTGACGGTCGGCCTCGCGTACCTCACCAACGACGGTGCGGTCGCCGACGACATCAGCCTCGGCATCGACGCGGCCTTCACGATGGGCGTCTTCGGCGTCAGCGCCGAAATCGTCGACCTCGACAAGGGCGCGACCCTCACCCTCCCCGGCGCGGTCGGCACCGTCTCCGACGCGACGCCGTTCAACGTCGCCGCCAGCTTCGCCGTGATGCCCGACACCGTCGAGCTCGCGGTCCGCTACGAGGACTTCGACGACAGCGACAACACGACCGCCATCACCGTCGGCGCCAACTGGTACCTCCAGGGCCACGCCGCCAAGTGGCAGGCCAACTACACGACCGTTGCCGCCGACACGTCGGCCAACGAGTTCGACCTGATCAAGATCGGCCTCACGGTCAGCATCTGATCTCCCGGAGTTCCGGAGACCGCTGCGCGCGCGTCGCGTAGCGAGCCCCGGAGCCTCCCGCGGTTCCAAACCAAGGAGCAGCCCCGCGCGCGTCGCGGGGCTGCTTCTTTTTGTGCTCCAACGACTTCCGTGGAGCCCCCGACCGCGCGGGATTTCGCGGCAGCGTTCCGGGCCGGGCTCGACCTAGACTGCGCCCTCCCATGCGCTGCGCACCGTGGTTCCTGTGGCTGGTCGTCGCCTGCCAGAGCCCCGGACAGCCCCCGCTCGCCGATCCCCCGATGACCTCGAAGCCAGAGCCGACCAACCGCCTCGCCCACGAGACGAGCCCCTACCTGCTCCAGCACGCCTCCAACCCGGTGGACTGGTACCCGTGGGGCCCCGAGGCGCTCGAGAAGGCACGCCGCGAGAACAAGCCGATCTTCCTGTCGATCGGTTACTCGGCCTGCCACTGGTGCCACGTGATGGAGCACGAGAGCTTCGAGAGCCCCGCCATCGCGGCCCTGATGAACGAGCACTTCGTCAACATCAAGGTCGACCGCGAGGAACGCCCGGACCTCGACGACATCTACATGAAGGCCGTGCAGGCCATGACCGGCTCCGGCGGCTGGCCGATGAGCGTGTTCCTGACGCCCGAGCTCGAGCCCTTCTTCGGCGGCACCTACTTCCCGCCGGTGCGGCGCTACGGGCGCCCGAGCTTTCCAGAGATCCTCCAGTCGCTGGCGGCCTCGTGGAAGCAGGACCGCGAGACGATCGCCAAGCGCGGCAAGGCGCTCGGCGACATGATCCGAAAGGATCCCGCGAGCGCCGGCGCGGGCGACCTCGACGCGAACGTGCTCAACGCGGCCTTCGGGATGCTCTCCTCGAACTTCGACGCGCAATGGGGCGGCTTCGGCGACGCCCCGAAGTTCCCGCACGCGATGGACGTGCGGCTCGTGCTGCGCCACTGGCAGCGCACGCAGGATCCGCAGGCGCTCGCGATGGTGACGCTGACGCTCGACCGCATGGCGGGGGGTGGCGTCTACGACCAGCTCGGCGGCGGCTTCCACCGCTACTCGACCGACACGAAGTGGCTGATCCCGCACTTCGAGAAGATGCTCTACGACAACGCGCTGCTCGTGCCGGCCTATCTCGAGGCGCACCTCGCGACGGGCAAGCCGGAGTACGCGCAGGTGGCGCGCGAGTGCTGCGAGTGGGTGCTGCGCGAGATGCTGACGCCCGAGGGCGCCTTCGCGAGCACGCAGGACGCCGACAGCGAGGGTGAGGAGGGCAAGTTCTTCGCCTGGACGCCGAAGGAGCTCGAGCAGGTGCTCGGCGCGAAGCACGGGCGCTGGGCGGCGGAGTGGTACGGCGTCACCGACGAAGGCAACTTCGAGCACGGCAAGAGCGCGCTGTGGCGGCCGGAGAGCGCGGGCGAGGTCGCGCAGCGGCTGCGTGTGCCGCAGGCCGAGCTCGAGGCGGTGATGGCGCAGGCTCGGACGAAGCTGCTCGCGGCGCGTGCGCTGCGCGTGCGACCCGCGACCGACGACAAGGTGCTCGCGAGCTGGAACGGCCTGATGATCTCGTGCCTCGCGCAGGCCTCGCAGGTGCTCGGGGACGAGCGCCATCTCGCGGCGGCTCGGCGCGCGGCGGAGTACGTGCTCACGCACATGCGCACGCCGGAAGGGCGACTGCTCGCCACCGCACGCGGCGGCCGCGCGAAGCTCAACGCGTACCTCGACGACTACGCCTTCGTCATCGCGGGCCTGATCGACCTGTACGAGGCCGACTTCGACCCGCGCTGGATCGAGGAGGCGCTGGCGCTCGAGGCGATCGTGCACGAGCGCTTCCGCGACGAGCAGCATGGCGGCTGGTTCACGACTTCCGACGACCACGAGAAGCTGATCGCGCGCCTGAAGTCGCCGCAGGATGGCGCGTTGCCGTCGGGCCAGAGCGTGCAGGCGCTCAACCTGTTGCGCCTCGCGGAGCTCACCGGGCGCGGGCCGCTCTTCTGGCTGGTC
>JABWBL010000125.1 GCA_013360535.1 Planctomycetaceae bacterium | reverse complement strand
CGCTCCTGCGCGCGGCGGCGGACGGCGGGCTCGCGCTCGCGCAGCACAACCTCGGTCAGGCGCTCCTGCAGGGCAACGGCGTCGCGCAGGATCCGAGCGAAGCCGCGCGTTGGTTCACCAGGGCCGCCGAGCAGGGCCTCGCGGTCGCGCAGGAGCGTCTGGGTGCGCTGCACGAGCACGGCCGCGGCGTCGCGCAGGACGACGTGCTCGCGAGCGCGTGGTATTCGCTCGCGCTCTCCAACGGCCAACGTTCCGCAGGCGAACGCCTCGCTGCGCTCGAGCGCCGCCTCGCGCCGGACCAGCGCGAACGAGCGCGGCAACTCGTGCCGACGCTCGTTCCGGTTCGTCGTTAGCTGCGCTCGCTCAGGGCACGCACGTCAGGCGCAGCGCCGTCGACAAGCTGCTCCCGCGGCATGCCGTCGGATCGCTGAACCACGCCTGCAGGTACACGCTCTGCCCCGCGCTGAACGGCGCTCCCAGCGTTTCCGGGTTGGAGAGCAGGAACGCGTTCCAGTCGAGCGACAGCGTGCCGTCGCACGCACCGGAAGAACCGCCGGACGACTGCACGGGCGTGCGCGCGAGTGGCGAGCTCACGCACAGGTGGCTCGTTCCACCGGAGACGCACCACGGCGTCCATTGCGCCTCGAGGCCGTAGAAGATGAGCCCCGAGCGCTGGCCCTCGACGGCATCGACGACGAGCTGGCACGAGCCCACGCCACCCAGCCGCGGCGCGCTCGTCGCGGAGAGCTGCGCGGCGCAGCCGTTCCACGTCACGCCCGCGTCGCAGTAGCTCGCGATGTCCTCGGGCGTGACCTTGAAGTTGTCGAAGCGCGCCGTCGAGCCCCACGCGGCGACGCCGAAGCCCGTGCCGAGGTTCGCCGCCAGCGCCGCGACTCCCGTGCGCGAGTACACCTGCTCCGCCGCGCCGTCGAAGTTCGTGTCGAGCTCGACCCGGATCGTGTCGGCGTCGGGGAAGCTCACCGTCAGTCGCGCGGCGTCAAAATGCGCGGAAAGGGCCGCGATTCCGGTGCCCGAGCCGTTCCACGTGTTCCAGCTCGTCGCACCTGTGCGGTGCAGCAGGCCGATGTGCGAGAAGCCCGGCAGACCATCCTGATCCTGCACCTTGACGAGGATCGTGTCCGCGCCGCCGACGCCGATCGCGACGCCGGAGTACTGGCTGCCCTGGTTGAGGCAGAAAACGTCGAGCTGCACGCTCGCGTCGGTGTAGCGCGCCTGCGCCGCGTCGAAGAATGCAATTTCGTTCGGCGCCGTCGAGAGGTGCGCGCCGCGGTTGCCGCTCACGCCCCAGCTGCCCGTGAGCACGCTCCAGCCCGCCCCGAGCGGCCCGTCCGCGCGCTCGAAATCGTCGCTCCACGAGCTCCCCACACCCGACTGCGCCCGCGCACCGACCGCGACCACGAGCGCCGCCACTCCCACGCCGACCACCTGCAAGAGCCCCATGACTGCCTTCCTTCCGGGCCAAGTCCTCTGGCCCGGCCCCGACTCCGCAAGTCGCCCCCCGCGCGGTTCAGGATTCTTTCCCCGCCCTCCCCCGGGGCCTTCCCTGCGGTGCGCATCGGCCCCGAGCGCCCCCAAACAGCTCGAGGCCGATCACCGCGAACGATGGCCGGCCCCGAGCCGATGGCGAGCGATGTCAGCGCCGCTGACCCGCCCGAGGGATCACGGCTGGTAGGTCAGCTCAACCGCGTCCGACAGGTTCGTCGCCTTGCCAGCGGGCGGGTCCCTGAACCACGCCTGCAGCTGCGCCTTGTTGCCGGCGCTCCACGGATTGCCGAGCGCCGACGGGTTCGCGGCCTGGAAGGCGTTCCAGTCGAGCGAGAGCGAGCCGTCGCAACCGCCGACGGTGCCGCCCGAGGTCTGCGTCGAGGTGCGCTGCGTCGGCGCCTTGACGCACAGGAAGCTCGTCGCGTTCCAGGCCTGCGCCTGCTGGCCGTTGATCGAGTAGAAGATCAGGCCCGACTTCTGGCCCTCGACGTTGGCGACGGCGATGTTGCAGGCGTTCGCGGCGGTCACGCTCGGTTGCGCGCTCGCGGTGATCGACGCCACACAGCCGTTGGTCGTCGTGCCAGCGGTGCAGTACACGACGGGCGGCGGGGTGATGCCGCCGCCGACGGTCCAGTTGTCGAACAGCGCCGTCGTGCCCCAGCCCATCAGTCCGTAACCCGTGCCGAGGTTCGGAGCGATCGAGAGCACGCCGTCCTTGGTGTAGACCTGATCGGCGGTGCCGTTGAAGTCCGTGTCGATCTCGACCTGGATCAGGTCGGGAGTGGGGAACGTGACCGTCATGCGGCCCGAGTCGAACGGAGCGATGAGCGTGCCGAAGCCGGTGCCGACGCCCGTCCACGCGCCCCAGCCCGTGGCGCTCGTGCGGTGGTAGATGCCGATGTTGGAGAAGCCCGGGGTGCCGGTGACCTGGTCCTGGATCTTGACCTGGATCGTGTCGGTGCCGCCGTAGCCGATCAGCACGCCGGAGAACTGGCTGCCGAGGTTCTGGCAGAACACGTCGAGCGTGACGGTGAACTGGTCGTAAGCGCCGCTGGCCGTGTTGTGCACGGCGATCTCGTTGGCGCCGGACGAGGTGTGCGCGCCTTGATTGTTGGTCACGGCCCACGCGCCGGTGACGACGGTCCAGTTGCTTCCAAGCGGACCGTCCGGGCGATTGAAGTCGTCCGACCACTGGGCCTGAGCCGGGCCGCACAGCGCGGCAGTGACGAGAAGAGCCATCCATTGCTTCATGAGAGACCTCCTGACTGGGAATTCAGATGCCCCGGCGCTCACGGTGCGTCGGGAGCTCGGGTCCGAGCCTAACGTGCCGACACAATCCGTGGGGACTCCAAGCAAGTAAAGGTCTCGAAGGGCGGCTCGGGCCGGGGAATTTCCTCCGGGCCCCGCACCGGCCGGTTCCACCCGGCTCTGGCGGCACCGGGGTCCGGCGGCATGCTGGAAGGCCTCGATGAAGCCTCGCAAGAACCGCTCTCCCAAGGCCCGTCCGTCCGCCGCCGCCAAGCCGCGGCTCCTCTCGGGTGGCAACCCGCAGGTCGCGAAGGCCGATGGCGACGCTCCGGTGCAGGAGTGGATCGCGGCGCTCTCCGGATGGCAGCGCGAGCGCGCGAAACGCATCGACGCGCTCGTCACGCGCACCCTGCCGAACGTGAGCAAGTGCGTGCGCTGGAACTCGCCGCTCTACGGCGCGGAGGCCGGCACCTGGTTCCTCGGCCTGCACGTCTTCACGAAGTACCTCAAGCTCGCGTTCGTGAGCGGCGCTGCGCTCGAACCGCCGCCGCCCGGCGCGTCGAGGCAAGCGACCGTGCGCTACCTCGACATCCGCGAAGGCGACGCTCTCGACGAGCTCCAGCTCACGTTGTGGGTGCAGCAGTCCAGCCGCCTTCCCGCCGAACGGCTGCGCGCGTCCAACAAGTCGAACACGTGAGGCGCGTCACGGATCGCACGAGCATGAACACGAGAGCCAAGTCGAGGACGCTGCTCGCCGCGGCCTGCCTCACGCTCCCCGCGTGCACGTCACCACGCCGCGAACTGTCCGCCGACGCCTGTTTTCCACCCACGTGGCCCGACGGCACTTGGCTCTACTCGCTCACGGCGCTCGACGGCGCCGAGCCCGTCGAGAAGGAACTCGCTTTCGACGGTTGGTACCACGAGCGACGCGCGCTCTCGCAGCTCGGCCCCGCGCCCTTTGGCGACGCCTACAACCAATACGTCTCCGATCACCGCAACAAGACGATCCTCTTCGCTCTCCCCGAAGGCATCGCGCTCGAACTCTTCGGGGTCCACGGCCACTGGGTCCACTACGACCCGCCGCTCCTGATCCTGCCCGCGCACGCCCGCCCCGGCGATCGCTGGAACTGGCACGGCCGGATGAGCGGGCGTTCGACCTCGCGCACGAGCACCCTCAGCGTCGAGTCGCTCGGCCGCGACGAATCGCGTACGCTGCTCCACGTCCGCGAGCAGCGCGACGACGGCACGCTCGTCGACCGCTGGTTCGCCCCCGAGCTCGGCCTCGTCGCCCTCAAGGAGCATCGCGCGGGCGAGGTCTCGCTCGAACTCACCCTCGTCGAGTTCACGCCGAAGGCGCGCGCGCCGTGATTGGCGAGCCCGCGCCGACCTGTCGAGCGCGCCGTAGGATCTTCTCCATGACCAACCTGGCGGCCCTCGCGACGGCGCTCCCCGACACCGAACAAGGCCTCGCCTGCGCCGGTACGTCGCTCGAGAGCCGCACGTTCCACGTCCGCCGCAAGACGTTCCTGTTCCTGTCGCCGACCCAAGCTCGCCTCAAGCTCGCCACGTCCGCCGCCGAGGCCCGCAAGCTCGGGATTCCCGTGGGCGCCAACGGCTGGGCCACCTTGCAGCTCGACGCCCTGCCGCCTGCGGCCGTGCTCAAGCGCTGGATCACCGAGAGCCACTCGCTCGTCGTCCCCGCGCGCCCTCGCAAGAGCCGCAAGTAGAGGAGCGCGCCTCGCCCAGCTCGCCTCCCCGCGTTCGAGCGGGTACGCCCGGGCAGAGTCGAACTGCCGACCTGCGGTTTAGGAAACCGCCGCTCTATCCTGCTGAGCTACGGGCGCGCGTGGTGCGAGCAGGGTAGCGAGCGGGCGCGGTTCGGCCCAGTCCTCGAGGGCATGAAGCGGGGCGAGAGGGAGCGCATGAGCGACGGATCGGTGCGGGTGGCGAGCCGCGGGAGCTGCGGGGCACGCTGGCGGGGCTGGGGGCTCGCGGTGCTGGTCGCGCTGCTGGGCGCGGGGCTGGCGCGAGCGCAGGACGACGACAAGGTCGTGCGCGTGTTCGTGTTCGCGGGACAGTCGAACATGGTGGGCGCGGACTCGCGGGCGACGGACATCGCGAAGTTTCCGCCGTTTGCGGGGCTCGACGAGCCGCAAGAGCGAGTGCGCTTCTCGTACTGCATCGGACGCGAGGACAAGCGCCAGTCGGACGGGTGGACGGAGCTCGAGCCGGTCGACGGCATGGTCGGGCCGGAGCTGTGCTTCGCACGCGACGTCGCGAGGCAAGTGAAGGCGCCGATCGCGATCATCAAGGTGGCGGCGGGTGGCACGCACCTCGCCGGCGACTGGAACCCCGACGAGCCGCGTGGATTCAAGCTCTATCCGCTCGCGCTGCAGTGGGTGCGCGATGCGCTCTCCGGGCTCGACAAGCGCAAGGTGCGCTACCGGATCGAGGGCTTCCTGTGGCACCAAGGCGAGAACGACATGTTCGAGGACGGCGCAATGGAGAAATACGCCGCGAATCTCGAGCGTTTCATCGCCTGCTGGCGGCGCGACCTCGGCGTGCCGGGACTGCGTTTCTACGTCGGCGAGCTGTGCACCAAGACCATCTGGGGCATGGACCTGCGGCCGAGCATGTACAAGATCAGCGTGGCGCAGCGCGCGGTCGCCGATGCCGATCCGCTCGTCGACTACGTGCCGACGTCGCACGTCGGCGTCGAGATCGGCGGCGATGGCGGCCTGCACTACCACTACGGCACGCTCGGCCAGCTCGAGCACGGCGCGAACTACGCGACGGCGTACTTGCGCAACATCGGCAAGGAACCCGCGCGCGAACGTCCGCTCAAGTCGTGGCCCTACGCGCCGAAGAGCAAGGTCACGCTGTTCGTGCTCGCCGGCCATCGCAACATGGAGGGAGAGCGCGCGTTCGTGCAGGATCTCGAGAAGGGCAAGCGGAGCGCGCTGCGTCGCGACAATGCCGGCATCGCGTTCCGCTTCAGCCTCGGCGGCGGTTACCTCGTCTCGAACGGTTGGGAGCCGCTCGGCCCCGCGGGCCTGTACGACACGTTCGGGCCGGAACTCTCTTTCGGCGCGAAGCTCGCGAACAAGCGCGACAACGTCGCCCTCGCGAAGTGGACGCACAGCGGCACGCAGATCGTCGACTGGACACCGCAAGGCAGCGAATCCGTGTCGCGCAACGTCTACCCGCAGTTCCTCGAGTTCGTGCGCGGCGCGCTCGCCGACCTGCGCGAGCGTGGCCACGAGGTCGAGCTCGGCGGCATCCTCTACCACCTCGGCGAGAACGACATGTCCTTCGGCCCGTTCCGCCGTCAGGCGATCGGCTGGCTCGAGTCGTTCGTGACGCAGAGTCGCAAGGATCTCGAACTGCCCGAGCTCGACTGGTACGTGAGCCAACAACGGCCGACGGACGAGAAGAGCGTCAACGAGATCGACGTGACGGCAGAGCTCGCGAAGCTCGCCGCGCGCGACCCGCACCTGATCCATCTGAAGCTGTTCGACCTGCCTGGGCAGGAAGAACAGCTCGTGCTGACGACGCCGGGCATCGTGGCGCTCGGCGACGCGCTGGCGGACGCGGTGCTGAAGCGGCGCTGAAGCGCGCGCGACGCGTCAACTTCCGGGCTCGAGCGAAGCTGGGTAACCCTCGGCGGCGAGCGCCGCGAGCAGTGCCTCGGCAGGTGCGCTCGGAAGTTCGTGGCGCACGAGCGCAGTTCGCTCGCGCAAGCGGACATCGACGGAATGGACGCCGGGCAGCGCGCGGAGGGCGTTCTCGACGTGGCGGACGCAGGAGCCGCAGGTCATGCCTTCGACCTGCAG
The DNA here is from genome assembly GCA_013360535.1 of Planctomycetaceae bacterium. Taxonomy (GTDB): domain Bacteria; phylum Planctomycetota; class UBA1135; order UBA1135; genus F1-120-MAGs118. The sequence continues at coordinate 1,696 of JABWBL010000125.1, read as the reverse complement.
GGCGGTGGTGTGGAGAGGGTTCATGGGTTCCTTGGGCTGTGTCGGGCGACGAACCACTCGTCGCGCCGGATGCAGACGCAGCGGAGGCGCGGGGACTACACCCGTAAGGGACGCGGGGGCGCGGCGTCAGCGGGTTCGAGACTGCTCCGCAACCCGAGACGAGACGCCCGATGAACACCCCCACCGCCGCCCCGCGAACCCTGGAACCGACCCGCACGGTCGAGCTCGAGCTCGCCGGCCTGACCTGTGCCGCCTGCGTGGCGCGCGTCGACCGGGCGCTGCGCGCGGTGCCGGGCGTGAGCGACGCAATCGTGAACCTCGTCACCCAGCGCGCGACGGTGACGGTCGAGCGCGGTCGCGCCCAACGGGAGGAGCTCGCCCAAGCGGTACGGCGGGCCGGGTATTCGGTGATCGGGAGCGAAGCGACTTCCGAGTCCGCACGCGAGCGCCTCGAGCGCTCGGAACGCGCGGAACTGGTGCACGCCGTCCAGCTCGCCGGCCTGCTCACCGTGCCGCTGCTCGCGCTGGCGATGTCGCACGGCGCGTGGAGCTGGAGCGAGAGCGAGGCCGGGCGCTGGGCGCAGCTCGCGCTGGCGACGCCGGTGGTGTTCGGCCCGGGAGCGCGCTTCCTGCGCGCCGCGTGGGGCGCGGCGAGGCACCGCACCGCGGACATGAACACGCTGGTCGCGATCGGAGCGCTGGCGGCCTGGGGGTATTCGCTCGTGGCGCTGGCACTACCGGGGTTGTTCCCCCACTCCGAACACGGCGTGCAGCCGCACCTGTATTTCGAGGCGGCGGCGACGATCGTCACGTTCGTGCTGCTCGGCAAGCTGCTCGAGGCACGCGCGCGGCGGCAGCTGGGCAGCGCGGTGCGCGGGTTGCACGCGCTCGTGCCGACGACGGCGTTGCGGCGCGAAGGTGCGCGGGAGTTCGAGGTCGCGGTCGCGGAGCTCGAGCCGGGCGACGAGGTGCTCGTGCGGCCCGGCGAGCGCATTCCGAGTGACGGAGCAGTGGTTTCCGGCGCTTCCGCCGTCGATGAGTCGCTCCTGAGCGGCGAGAGCCTGCCGGTCGAGAAGCGGGTGGGAAACGCAGTGACCGGGGGCACGCTCAACCAGTCGGGAGCGCTCGTCGTGCGAATCGTGCGCACCGGGGCCGACACGGCGCTCGCGCGAATCGCCGCCGCCGTCGAGGCCGCACAGGGTTCGCGCGCTCCGATCGCGCGGCTCGCGGACCGCATCAGCGCGGTGTTCGTGCCGGTGGTGCTCGCCATCGCGGCGCTGACGGCACTCGCGTGGTTCTTGGTTCAACCGGATGGAGACGGTCTGGCGAAGGCGCTCGAACGCGCCGTGGCCGTGCTCGTGATCGCTTGCCCGTGCGCTCTCGGACTCGCGACGCCGGCCGCGGTGGCGGTCGGAACCGGGCGCGCTGCGGAACTTGGAATCCTGTTCAAGGGCGGCGCGGTCCTCGAGGCTGCGGCGAGCGTCGACACGGTGTTTCTCGACAAGACCGGCACGCTCACGCTCGGCAAGCCGGAGCTGGTCGACACGTTCGCGCTCGCGTCCGTCGACGAGGTCAACCTGCTGCGTCGGCTCGCGGCGGTCGAGCGCGCGAGCGAGCACCCGCTGGCACGCGCCATCGTCGAGGGTGCGCGTGCGCGCGGAGTCGCCGACGCCGGGTGCACGGAATTCGTGTCCGT
>JABWBL010000124.1 GCA_013360535.1 Planctomycetaceae bacterium | reverse complement strand
GCCGCAGCCGCGCCGGCGGCCGGGGCCGCAGCGGCCGTCGTGCTCGCCGCATCGGGAGCCGCGGGGGTCTCGATGACCTCGATCTTGATCTCGCTGATGCGGGCGACCGTGATGGCGCCCGGGGTCACCAGCTCGACGTTGTCGGGGAGCTTGATCTGGCCCGCGGTCACGCTCGTGCCCGGCTCGAGGTCGGCCACCGACACTTCGAGCTCGTCGGGGATCTCGGTCGGCAGCGCCAGCACCTTGACGTGCGTGATGAGCTGGTTGAGCACGCCCTTGGGGTGCCCGACGAAGTGCAGGTCGACCTCGACCTCGGTCTTCTTCTTCAGGTCGACGCGGCGGAACTCGACATGCAGGATCTGGTCGCCGAACGTGTCCCAGTCGATGTGGCGCACGATCGCGGCTTCCTTCTTGCCCGCGAAGTCCAGCTCGAACACGTGCTGGTGGCGGCGACGGGCCGCGAGGAACTCGACCGAGTCGATCGAGAAGTCGACGTGCGCCGCCTCCTTGGTCCACTCGAGCGAGGACGGGATGCGTCCGAGGGAACGCAGCGCGGAGGCGGTGCGCGAACCGAGCTTCTTGCGCGGCTCGGACTGGAGGACGGCGGTCTTGGAGGTCTGGGTCTGCTTCATTGGAGTTCCTCGAAAAGCGAGCTTACCGACTCGCTGCGGTGGATGTTGCGGATCGCGCGGGCGAGCAGGCCCGCGACGCTGACGACTTCGAGCGCGCGCGGGCTGTCCCCACGGCGCGGGATGGTGTCCGTGACCAGGATCTTGTCCGCCGGGCAGGCGTCGAGGCGCTGCACGGCAGGTCCGCAGAACACGGCGTGCGAGGCGGCGAGCACGATCTGCCTGGCGCCGTGGCGGCGCGTGATCGCGGCCGCCTCCGAGATCGAGCCGCCGGTCGAGATCATGTCGTCGACGATGATCACGTTGCGCCCCTCGACGTTGCCGATCACGTGCTCGACGGCGATTTCCGAGCCGGAAATGCGGCGCTTGTCGACGATCGCGAGGTCGGCGCCGATGGCCTTGGCCCACGAGCGCGCCATCTTGACGCCGCCGACGTCGGGCGTGACCACGACCGGGTTCTCGATGCCCAGGCGCTTCACCGCGTTCATCAGCACGGGTTTGGCGTAGAGGTGGTCGACCGGGATGTCGAAGAAGCCCTGGATCTGGGCCGCGTGCATGTCCATCGTCAGCAGGCGGTCGGCCCCGACGCTGGTGAGCGTGTTCGCGACGACCTTGGCGCTGATCGGCACGCGCCCCTCGTCCTTGCGGTCCTTCCGCGCGTAGCCGTAGTACGGCATCACGACCGTCACGCGGCCGGCGCTCGCGCGGCGCAGCGTGTCGATGATGAGCAGGAGCTCGATCCAGTTCTCGTTGACCGGCGGGCAGGTCGGCTGGATGACGAACACGTCGCCGCCGCGGATGTCGTCGTAGACCTTGATGTCGATCTCGCCGTCGGGGAAGCGCCCGATGTGGGCGTTGGCGATGCCGATCCCCAGCTCGGCGGAGATCGCCTGAGCGAGGTCGCGGTGCGCGGTGCCCGACATCAGCACGAGCCGGTCGTTGGTGTAACCCATGGCTTCGTTCAGGCTCCCTTCCCGCGGCGCGCCTTGGCTTTGGCCGGGACACCGACCCACAGTTCGCCCGCGCCGACGTGCGAACCGTGCGTGACCACCGAGTTGGCGCCTGTCGTCGCGCCTTCGCCCGTCGAGCAGGGCGCGACGAGCACGGTGCCGCAGCCGAGGAAGCTGCGGTCGCCAATCTTCGTCTTGTGCTTGTGCGTGCCGTCGTAGTTGGCGAACACGGTGCCGGCGCCGATGTTGACGCGCTCGCCGATCTCGGCGTCGCCGATGTAGGCGAGGTGCTTGGCCTTGGACTTCTTCCCGAGGTGCGAGCGCTTGGTCTCGGTGAAGTTGCCGATCTCCGCGCCGTCGTCGAGCGTCGTGTTCTCGCCGATGTGCGCGAACGGGCCGATGTGGCAGCCAGCGCCGATCTTGCAGCCCTTTTCGATCACGCTGCAGGGCGCGACGTGCGTGCCGGCGCCGATCGTGACACCGTGCGCGATGTACGTCGTGCGCGGGTCCTCGATGTACACGCCCGCGAGCAGATGGGACTCGAGGATGCGCTCCTGCACGGCCGCGCGCGCCTCGGCGAGGTGCACCAGCGTGTTGACGCCGATCGCCTCGCGCTCGTCGGTGATCTCGACCGGCAGCACGCGCCGTCCGGCCGCGGAGAACATGCCGACCACGTCGGTGACGTAGTACTCGCGCTGCGCGTTCTGGTTGGAGAGCTTCGGCAGGCTTTCGACGAGGAAACGGCCGTCGAAGCAGTACACGCCGAGGTTGACCTCGCGCAGCGTGCGCTCGCCCGTCGTCGCGTCCTTCTCCTCGACGATGCGCGCCACCGAGTCGTCGGCGCCGCGCACGATGCGGCCAAAACCGCGCGGATTCGCTGGGCACGCGGTGAGCAACGTCATGCCGCGCTCCGTCGCCGCCTGTTCGGTGCACAGGAGCTCGAGGCTCTCCGCGCGCAGGAGCGGCATGTCGCCGTAGAGCAGCACGACACGGCCCGGGTCGGCGCCGAGCTCGGGCAGGCAGCACTGGACAGCGTGGCCGGTGCCCTTCTGCTCCGTCTGCTCGACCGTGCGGATGCGGCCCTTGGGATCGAGCCCTTCGAGCGCCTTGCGCACCTCGTCCGCCTTGTAGCCGACCACGACCAGCACGCGCTCGGGCTCGAGCGCGAGCGCGAGGTCGACGACCCAGGCGATCATCGGTCGCCCGCACAGCGGCGCCATGACCTTCGCCCACCCGGTTTTCATCCGGGTCCCCTGGCCTGCGGCCAGGATGATCACGGTATCGGGCCGGCTCATTGGGGACGGTGCGCGCTGAAAACGAAGGGGGCGTGGAAGGACGACGAAAGGGCCGAACATGGTACGGGGAGGGTCCGGGAAGTCAACGCCACCCGCGCCCGGCTCGCGACCGGCGGCTATTCTCTTCGGCCCCGCGAGGCCGCCGCCCTCCCCCATCCGGCGCCTCGGTCCCCTCACGGACGAGGCTCCCCCTGAAGATCGCGATCACCGGCGGCCCCCACAGCGGCAAGTCCACCCTGCTCGCCGAGCTGGCGCGCCGCGGCTTCCAGACCGTCCCCGAGGCCGCGATCCAGATCATCGAGGAGCTGGTGGCCGAGCTCGGCCGCGAGCAGGCCCGCCACTGGCGCCTGACCCACGTGGCGCTCTTCCAGGAGCGCATCGCCCAGCGCCAGCTCGCCCTCGAATGCACCGCCCGCCAGGAAACCGCCGCCACGGTCTTCTGCGACCGCGGCCTCGTCGACGGCCTCGCCTACATGCGCCTCGTCGGCGCCATCCCCACGGCGTTCGTGACCGCCGCGGTGCAGAGCTCGCGCTACGACCTGATCGTGCTCTGCGACATCTGCCTGCCCTTCAAGCCGCGTGTCGAGACCGGCCGCACGAGCGACCTCCAGCGCGCCCGCGAGATCGAGGCCTCGCTGGTCTCGACCTACCACGAACTCGGCTACGAGCCGCTCGTCCTGCCCGCCATCTCCCCCGTCGAAGCCCGCGCCGAGGTCCTGCTCGCCGAGCTCGCCCGCCGCGGCACCCCCGCCCGCCCGCGCTGAGCCTCGGCCCCGGCGCGGACTTCCGTCTCGCCGTCGCGCGTGAAACGATCGGCGCCCGACCGCACCCACGAAAGGCCCCGATGGAATCCAACCTGCTCTGGAACGTTCTGATGGCGCTGCCGGGACTACTGCTCCACTTCGGCGGCATCCTCGTCTTCCAGTTCAAGTTCGAGCGGCTGCCGCAGGTGCGCGTCCTCGGCACGCTCGGCTTCGGGCTTGTGCTCGCGGGCAACGGCTCGTTCCTGCTCTACCCGCTGCTTTTCGACGCGGTCGGGCCGAACACGCTGTCCTTGATCGGCGTGGTCCTGCGGATCCTGTCGTGGACGGGACTCGCGCTCGTGCTGTTCGCGATCTTCCGGATCCCGGTTCACCCGGGCCTTCAGGCGGGAGAGCGCGACTAGCGGGCGCCGGTCACCTCAGGGCGTGGAGGGCTCGGGGGTGTATTCGATTTCGTCGTCACCGAGGAGCCACAACCAGCGGGTCGTGGTCTCGCGGCGCCAGCCGAGCTTCGTGTTCACGAGCAGATCGCGCTTGCGGAAGCAGCCCCACAAGAGCGAGAAGGTCTCCTCGCGCTCGTAGAGCTCGTCGGAGGTGTTCCAGTGCCACGACTCGCCTTCGACGAAGAAGAACAGCGGGCCCCAGGCGTTCAGGTGGCCGCGGCTGTGGCCACCGGAGGGAAAGCCCTCGTCGCGCTCCTGCTTGAAGCCGTCGGCGCCGAGGTGGATCAGCGGCAACCAGTACACGGAGACAAGGTCACTCTTGGAGACCGCGTTGCCCTCGCGCGATTGGCTCGCCACCTTGAGCGCGACGAGATCCGGTTCCCCCGCAGGTGTGTTCGTGCGGCGGAAGTCGTGGTTCGAGGCGCAGCCGACGAGCAGGAAGGTAACGAGCAGGGCCAGCAGGTTGCGGAGCATCGGAAGTCCTTGGGAAGTGGTTTTCGAGGCCGGATTTCGCTGAAAGGCGCTGGGCCGCCTCAGGGCGCGACCTTCGAGGCCGAGTGCTCGACGTCGGAGCCGCCGAAGAACCACAGCCAGCGCGACTTCGTCTGCGAGCGCCAGCCGCGGTCGGTGCGCACGTGCAGCGTGTCCTTGCGATAGAGCCCCCACAGGACATGGAAACGCTCCTCGCGTTCGTACAGCGCGTCGTTCTCGTCCCAGTGCCACTCTTCGCTGTCGAGCGCGCAGTACAGCGGCCCCCAGCCCTGCACGCGGCCGAGCTTGTGGCCACCTTCGGGATACCCGTCTTCGTGATCCGCCCCAAAACCTTCGGCGTTGAGCGAGACGAGCGGAATCCAGCGCACCGAGTGCAGGCTCCTGCGCTGGTCCTGATCGACCTTGGCGTTGGCGGCGGCAGCCTTGAGCACGGCCACATCGGGCGCGCCATTCGGCAGTTCCGAGCGGCGGAAGTCGTGGTTCGACGCACACGCGCACAGGAAGAACGCGAGGAACAGGGCGAAGAGGTTGCGCAGCATGCGGAGGCTCCGGTTGGGGCGCGGGATTCTCGCGCTTGGGCGGGCCCAACGCCAGCGCCCGCACACTCGCAGCCGTGTTCCGCGGCCGTCGCTTCCGGAGGCTCCGAGGGCCTTCACGCGAGGATGCGATGCACCTGCCGCCAGGGGATGCGCTCGATCCCGTCGAACACGCCGGTTTCCGCGCCCGAATGCACGAGGACGCGGCGAACCGAACGCGGAGGCAACTCGGCCTTCGAGAGCACCTTCGCGACCTCGTCGAGTGCTCGAACTTGGGCCGCATTGGCGTCGGGAGCCAGCTTGATCTCGATCAGGATCGGATCGAGCGGATCCTCGGCAATCAAGTCGACCTCACGACCCGACTGGTCCCGATAGAACATCAAGTCCGGCCGCAGGCCGCGGTGCAGGCGCGACTTCGCTATCTCGGAGACCACGAGGTTCTCGAAGATCGCGCCGCGCAGCGGGTGTTGACGCAGTTGATCGACGCTCCTGATCCCGAGCAGGCGACAGAGCACCCCGGTGTCATGGAAGTAGAGCTTGGTGCTCTTCGTGAGTCGCTTGCCGACGTTCCGGAAGTACGGACGCAGCTGGAACACGATGAAGCTCGCCTCGAGCACCGAGAGCCAGGCGCGCACGGTCTTCGAGCTGACGCCCGCCTCGGCTCCGAGCGCCGCCGCATTCAGGAGCTGGCCGGCCCTCGTCGCGCACAGGCCCAGAAGCGTCTGGAAGGTGATCAGGTTTCCGACATTGAGCACCTGCCGGACGTCGCGCTCGACATAGGTCGTGAGGTAATCGTCGAGCCAGATCGACGGCTCCAGCTTCTGGTCGTAGATGCGCGGGTAACCGCCGGCGACACAAGCCTCGAGCGGATCTTGCGCGGCTTGGCTCCCAAGTTCCTCGACCGAAAGCGGAAGCAGCGTGAGCAACGCGATGCGCCCCGCGAGCGACTGCGAGATCGACGAGAGCATGTGGAAGTGCTGCGAGCCGCTGAGGATCCAGCGCCCCGGTTCCGGTCTCGCATCCGCGTCCACCTGCAACTCCGAGAACAGGGTTGGGACTCGCTGCACCTCGTCGATGACCGCTCCCTCCGGAAAGCGCCGCAGGAAGCCGGCCGGATCCAGCGATGCTTGCTCGCGTTCCCCGAGGGACTCGAGCGAGACGAGCGGCTTGTGACCGAAAGTCCTCGCGCACAGCGTCGACTTGCCGGACTGACGGGGTCCGAGCACGGCGAGCAAGGGGAGCTGCGTCGCTCGCTGGCGAGCCGCCGCCTCGAGGGTTCTCGGGATCGTCATCGCCCGTATTCTGACAAACCCGGAATCGGATTCCAGATCTGTCAGAAACGTCATAAATTATAACCATACAACAACTTACAACTTGCGTTCAGCTCGACCTGGAGCTGCTGGCGGGCCCCATCGAGCGCCGCGCGAGTCCGGCGAAGTCACGAACACGGCCGCCGGCCCGCCTCGTCGGGGTCGGTGCTCCAACCCCGCTCGACGTTGGGGGGCGGGATCGCCCCCGGCGCGCTCAGAAGCCGCGCTTGAGCACGTCGCGGGCGATGACGAGGCGCTGGATCTCGTTGGTGCCTTCGTAGATGCGCGTGACGCGCGCGTCGCGGTAGAGCTTCTCGATCACGTACTCCGACGAGTAGCCCATGCCGCCGTGGATTTGCACGGCGCGGTCGACGACGCGGTCGAGGGCCTCGCTCGCGAAGAGCTTCGAGATCGCCGACTCGCGGCTGAACGACTGCTTGGTGTCGCACAGCCACGCGGTGCGGTAGGTCATCGACTCGATCGCGTAGATGTCCGCGGCGCTGTCGGCGAGCATGAAGCCGATCGCCTGATGCTCCCCGAGCTTCTTGCCAAACGTCTCGCGCTGGTTGGCATAACCGACCGAAAGCGCGTGCGCTTCCTTCGCGCAGCCGAGGCAATTCGCCGAGAGCGCGAGCCGGCCGCGGTCGAGCGTGCCCATCGCGATCTTGAAGCCGGCGCCGACCTCACCGAGGCGATAGTCGTCGGAGATGCGCACGTCCTCGAAGGCGAGCGTGACCGTGCTCGAGCCGCGCTGGCCCATCTTCTCCTCGCGCTTGCCGACGGTGAACCCCTTCGCGCCCTTGGGCACGAGGAAGGCCGTGATGCCGCCGTGCGCGCGCTTCTGCGTGTCGGTCATCACGAACACGGTCACGAGGTCGGCGATGTCGCCGCTGGTGATCCAGACCTTCTCGCCGTTGAGCACCCACTCGTTGCCGTCCTTGACGGCCGTGGTCTTCATCGCGCCCGGGTCGGAGCCGGCGTCGGCCTCCGACAGCGCGTAGGCGCCGAGCAGCTTGCCCGCGGCCATGTCCGGCAGCCAGCGCCGCTTCTGCTCCTCGGTGCCGCCGACGAGCACGCTCATGGCGCCGATCGACGCGTGGGCGCCGAACGTGACCGCCGTCGCGAAATCGCCGCGGGTGAGCTCCTCCATCACGAGGCACAGGCCCGTCTCACCCAATCCGGAACCGCCGTACTCCTCGGGGATCGCGACGCCGGTCAGGCCGACCTCGGCGAGCTTGTCGAGGAGCTCGCGCGGCACCTCGTGGTTGCGCTCGATGCCTGCCGCGCGCGGCCGGATCTCCTGGTCGGTGAAGTCGCGGGCAAGGTCGCGGAGCAGGACGAGGTCTTCGGAGAGCTGGAAATCCATGGTTCTGGAGGGTCTCGGTCGGGGGGAGCCGCGGACCCAACCCCGGGGCGGGGCGCGGGGCGGAGGGTCCCGGGGCTGGTTCCGGTCGGGAATGGTCCGGGTCGAGGGGGGCTGGAAGAGGCGGCCGAAGTACGAATTCCGTAGCCGACCGAACCGCGGGCGCGGTCGGCGGGTTGGAATCCAGCACGAGCCGCGCCCGTGCCGCGATTCGGCAACGCTCCCCTTCCGCGATACCATCCTCCCCCTTCGGATCCCATCCCCCATGAAGCCCGCCCAGATCGTCCTCGTCCTCGTCGGAGCCACCTTCGCCGGCTTCGTCGGTGCCACCGCCGCGATCACGCTGAGCGGTGACTCGTCCACCAAGGCTGGCAGCCACGTCGACGCGAGCGTCGCACGAAGCGAGAGCGCCTCTGCCCCGACGCAGGCCGCCGCCGAGCCGCACCCCTACGCCAACTCCGAGCTCGACGGCCTGCGCGGCTCGCTCGCGAACCTCGAGCGCGAGGTCGA
>JABWBL010000123.1 GCA_013360535.1 Planctomycetaceae bacterium | reverse complement strand
GGCCTCGGCTCCGGCCTCGGCCCCCGCGGTCCAGGCCACCGCCGCGTCCCAGGCCTCGATCTTCGGCGAGCCGGTGGTCGTCCACGGCCGACGCATCACCGACGACGAGCTCAAGCGCTTCCTGTGCGCCTCGGTCGGCGGCCGCGACTTCGACACGTTCAAGTTCGCGATCATGGTCGACGGCGAGCTCGAGCGCCGCCGCAAGGACGGGGCGAGCGAGGAGGACCTCGCGAAGTTCGAGGTCAGCGACACCGAGCTCGAGGCGCGGCTCAAGCGCGAGAAGGACGACTTCTTCCTGCGCTACCCGACGCTCGACTTCGCGCTCGAGGTCGGCCGCGCCGAGGGCTCGCTCGAGCTCTTCAAGTTGCGGCTGCGCCACACGATGCGCTTCGACAAGGTGTTCCGGCCCGAGAACCCCGTCGAGTGGCCCGAGATCACCAAGGCGATCATCACCGAGCAGCTCGGCGAGCAGTGGCTCGACGACGAGAAGGTCAGCTACTCGGCCCGCTGCAAGCGCCTGTTCGAGACCGAGAAGACGTTCCTCTCGGAGAACGGCCATGGCGCCGTGGTCGCGGCGGTCGAGCAGCTCGACCCCAAGGACACCATCACGCTGGTCGAGGTGATGTACCGGCCCGAGAGCCAGGCCGCGCTGGCGGCGCTCAAGGCCGTCGGCCGCGGCGACATTCCCGCCGACGACCCGATCGCCGTCGAGGCCGTGCGCGGCACGATCCTGCAGACGCTCAACGACTGGGCGATCGTGCACCTCGATCCCGACGCGATCGCGGCCAACCTGCCGCCGGCTTCGGCCGACAGCCCCAAGGATGCGGCGAGCGCTCTCGAGCGCGCCAACAAGGTCTTCGCACTCGTCGAAGGCCAGCCGATCCTGATGGACACGATCTGGAACCGCATCGCGCCGACGGTGACGCCCGACCAGGTCGACGAGGCCAAGCGCTTCCTCGCGCACCTCGCGCTGATCGAGCACGAGCTGGGGCAGAAGGGCAAGCTGATCACGCAGGCCGAGTTCCGCGAGTGGTGGCCGACGACCGCGCGCTTGGGCAAGCCGAGCTACACGCAGTACCTCAACCAGCACGAGATGTTGTCGAGCCAGGTGCTCGGCTTCCCGTCGCTGTGGGCCTTCGGCCAGTACATGCGCGTGCAGGAGGGCTACAAGCGCCTGATCGCGGAAGAGCTCAAGAACGACGACCTGCTGCAGCCGCTGCTCCCGATGATCAACCAGATCGCGGGCGCCTCGAAGCTCTCGGTCAACGTGATCCTCGTCTCGGCCTACGACTTCGTGAACGTGCGCTGGAAGCCGGAAGGTTTCGCCGACGCGCGCGAGCGGGCGCTCGCGATCAAGTCCGACCTCGACAAGGGCGCCGAGTGGAAGCCGACGCTCGAGCTCTACAGCGAGTTCTGGGACCCGCCGATGCCGGACACCGGCAACAAGCCGATGCAGAACTTCTACTTCAAGGGCACGTTCGGCGACCAGCCGCAGACGCGCAACCAGCTGCAGAGCTACATCGGCGACAACGACTACCGCGCGTTCCTGTTCGGGCCCACCGTCACCGACACGATCTTCTTCGACCAGAAGATGGGCTCGATCGACGGCCCGTACCGCGGCCCCAAGGGCTACTACATCGCGCGCATCACCGGCAAGACGCCCTACACCAAGCCGCTCGACCTCAACGAGCCCAAGCACCGCGAGATCGTCGAGTACTTCTACCTGAAGTCCGCGATGGCCGCGCGCGCGCTCGCCTCGCTGCGCGAAGGCATCGAGAAGGGCACCGTCACCGGCCTCACGCCGCCGCCGCCGCTGCGCGACTGAGAATCGCGCGCCTTTCGGTTCGCTTCACGAGCGCCACCCGCCGGCTTTCCGGTGGGTGGCGCTCTTCGCTTGATGCGAGGAGCGCGCGCGACGGCGAGGGCCAGCTAACCGTCGAGCTGCAGCTCGAGCTCGCCGCCGCTCTCGAGGACGTCCACCTCGAAACTGCGCTCGCTGGTCAAGTCGGCGAAGCCGCGCGGCAGCGTGACCCTGTAGCGACCGGCGGCCGAGAACGTCGCCGTCACGACCGAACTCGCTGAAACAGCGTTGCCGAACGCCAGTTGCGTCACCTGACCGGAACCGCTGAGCGACTCGAAGCGCACCCGCGCCCAGTGGGCCATCGCGACGGGAACGAGCGCTTCACCTTTCCGCACCCTGAGCCGCAGTCCCAGGTCCTTCGACTTCGAGAGCGCGAACTCGACCTCGGCTCCTTCGCTGCCGACGACGACCTGCTTGCGCGCGGTCGCCATTCCGGGCGCGCTCGCGGTCACTTCGAGAGATCCCGGCTGGACCATCGCCCGCCAGTACCCTGCCTTCGCCATCCGTATCGCCGTCGCCTCGCCGTGCCGCACGGCGCCTTCGATCGAGCTTCGGTAGCCGACCACGGCCAAGTCGAGCGCCGCGCCTTGTTCATCGACGACACGCACGACGACCGGCACGAGCGTGGGCACGTCGAGTTCCACCGTCGTCACTTCTTGTTCGAACACGTTCAGGGTTCGCGTCAGGCTCCAGCCGGGAACGGCCAGTTCGTATTCGCCCGGTGCGAGGCCAAGGAACGTGGCCTTCCACTCTCCGGGCGTCGGAAGGCGATCGAGTCCGAGCGCCACGGGATCGGCGCGCGGTCCCACCGGCAGGGGGCCGAGGAGCTCAGCGGAACCGCAGGAGGAAGCGCCCTCGGGCGTCCTGACGAGCAACACGACGCTCCCCGTCTGCCGGAGGCCTTCGGAGAGGCTCGCGACGTTCCATTCCGTGGTCTCGCCCGGTCGCAGCTCGAGAACGCTGCGGGCGAGCACGATGTCGTTGCCGCGGACCGAATGCGCGAGCTGTGCGGACCATGTCCCCGGCGGCAGCGCGTCGAAGCGCGCGAGGGGAGCTTGGGCCTCGAGTCGGTCGCGCAGCAGCCACGCGCCGGTGAGCGGATCCTCCAAGGTGAGGAGCACCGAACGCGTCGAGCTCGTGTCCCAGGTCACGCGCAGCTCGAGCGCGCTCCCGCGCTGCAGCGCGACGCGTCGCTCGCCCTCTCCGCCCTCGAAATACGCCGCGCTCCACGCGTAGCCGGGGGCGCGCAGCCAGCAGGCTTCGACGCTCGCCGCGCGCGGCAAGGAAAACGGCGAGCGCTGGCCACGCAACAGCGGGGTCTCGAGCGCGGAGGCCGGGGGCATGCCGAGCGTCAGGCCAGAGGCACCCCTGACCGCGACGCTCTGCGCGACGAGCGTCACGTCGTCGAGTTCCGCACCCGTCGCCGCATCGACGACGTGCAGCAGCGTTCCGGGGCTCCACTCGATCTCGAGTTCGAGCGTGCCGGAGGCAGAAATCCTGTGCCGCGCGGTCGTCGCACGCGCCTCGAGCCGTCCGATCGAGATCGAGACCACGGAACACTCGGTCTCGTCCTCGGTGGCCTGAAACGAGAACGCGCCTGCGTTGTGCAGCGCCGACACTTCGCGCGAGGCCCCGCTCTCGCCGAGCGCGAGCACGACCTTCCCGTTTCCCGCGACCTTGTCCGTGCCCTCGTTCGCGAATCTCAGCGTGCCTTGGACCGAGCGCGTCGCGGGGATCGCGTTCGCCTCGGTCGCCACCGTCGGAGCTTCCTTTGGGATTTCCCGCGCGGGCTCGATCGATGGCTCGGTCGCCGCAGCGAGCGACTGCACGGCCTCGACCGGCGCCGACTCCGATTCCGGTGCGCTCGCCGCCTTCGGATTCGCCGTATCGCTGCGCCAGACGAACAGGATCAACGCGGTCGCGAGAACGACCCCGAGGCCGAGCCCGAGGGCGCGCTTCGCACCATGGAATTGCGTCACTTTCGAATCCTCGAGCTTCTCTCCCCAACGGCCCGGCCGGTCGGACGGGACGTCCCGGTGCCCACGCGGAGGTTAGCGACTACGGGGCCACCCGGAGTCCGTGAGCGCCGACTTCGAGTTCGAGCCGACGAGGCTCGCGCTTGCGGTGAAGGTGTCGCTGGCCTTGAATCGTCGACATGCTGCAGCTCCTGCGTCGGTCCTGGATTCTTGCGCTTCTGTGGATCGTGCCGGCCTGTCAGGCGCCGCTCGGCGCGGCACGCGAGCTGCGGGTCGCGAGTTACAACATCAGGCACGGTGAGGGGCTCGACAGGCGCGTCGATCTCGAACGCACGGCGGCGGTACTGGCGAGCTTCGATGCGGACGTGATCGCGCTGCAGGAGGTCGACGTCGGCGTTCGGCGCAGTGGGGGTGTAGACCAACCGCAGGAGCTCGCGCAGGAGCTCGAGCGACTCACCGCACGGCGTTACCACGCGAGTTTTGGCGAGTTCATGCCGCACGACGGCGGGCGCTACGGCATGGCGGTGCTCTCGCGACTGCCCATTCACGGCGCGCGCCCCGTGCGACTGCCCGACGGCAACGAGCCGCGCGTCGCGCTCGCCGTCGACGTCGAGCTCGCCGACGGCACGCTCATCACCGCGATCTGCCTCCACTTCGACTGGGTCGACGACGACACGTTCCGTTTCGCGCAGGCGCAGGCGCTTGCGGCGTTCGTGAGCGAGCTGCGCACGCCGTGGATCCTCGTCGGCGACTTCAACGACGGCCCGCAGTCCCGCACGCTCGCGCTGCTGCGTGAACTCGGGGCCGAACTCGAGAAGCGCGGGCCCGACGGCGCGCCCGCCACCGGCCACGACCGCTTCACCTTCTCCTCCGACGCTCCGCACAAGGAGATCGACTACGTGCTCGCCGGCTCGCCGCCCGATTCCGCCAACTTCTGGGACCTCTCCGCCGGCCTGCACGTCCTCGACGAACCGCTCGCCTCCGACCACCGCCCGCTGCTCGGCCTGCTGCGCTGGCGCCCGAAGGCCCCGGCGGAGCGCCGAACTCAGGAACCGGGCAGCTTGTAGGCGTCGGGCGAGGGTTTGACGGCGCGCGCGAAGTGGAGCGGGCGGCGAAGTGCGCCCTTCACGGGGCGGGCCTTGGCGAGCCACTCGTGGTAGACGGCCATGGACTTGGTCGTGTCGACGACGACGTCGCCGTACTGGTCGCCCGCGTGGGCGCGCTCGACCTTCACGGCCTGGTGCCAGCAGTGCATGCCGCTGACGGGGTCGGGTTGGACCGGGAAGGTGAGGTTCTGGTGCACGCCGCCTTCGCTCCACCAGATGCGCTCGGAGTCGGGGTCGGAGGACTTGTAGGGCTTGATGTCCTCGAGGCGGCGGAAGCGGTATTGGCCGGGGGAAAGTTCCTCGCGGCGCACGAGCGGCATCGCGCAGGAGTCCTTGGCGACATTCTCGTGCAGGCGCCAGCGGCCGAGGTGGTGCGAGCAGGCGACGACGCCGGGGCGCACGCCCTCGGTGACCCAGACCTTGTTGACGAAGTGCCCGATGCGCGTCGAGACGCGCACGAGGTCGAGCGTGTCGACGCCGATGCGCTTGGCGTCCTCGGGGTGGATCCAGACCGGGTTGGTGTTCGAGAGCTCGTACAGCCACTTCGAGTTCGCCGAGCGCGTGTGGATGAGCGTCGGCAGGCGGAAGGTCGGCACGAGCACGTACTCGCCCTTCGCGTGGTCGAAGTTCGAGCGGTGGACGTGGCTCCGGATGTACTCGGGCGTCGCGAACTCGGGCCAGCCCCAGTCGACCATCGTCTTCGAGAAGATCTCGCAGCGCTTCGACGGCGTCGCGAAGCCCGCGCGCGGCGCACCCGACGCGACGATCGCGACCGGCTTGCCGTCCTTCTCGAGCGTGCCTTCACCGCGGTTGGCGGCTCCGGCGGCGTCACCCGCCTTCATGTGCACTTCCCACGTGCCTTCCTTGACGAGGAACGCTCCGTGGCGGCGCATGTAGTCGAGCGGCGTGAGCCCTTCCTTCGCTGCGGCCTCCGGCAGGCCGGGCACGGAGTTCTCGAAGATCCAGCGGTAGTACTCGCTGACCGTGATCTTCTCACCCTTGCGGTACGGCGACTCGTACCACTTGCGGATCCCGAGCGAGCCATCGGTGTCGATGCGCCACGAGAGCTCGATCCAGAACTCGTCCTCTTCCCACACTTCGCCGGGGTTGGCCTGCCACGTGAATTCGACGGGCTTGCCCAGGCGCTCCATCGCGACGCGGCGCACGGGCTGGCGGAAGCCGATCCACTGCGCGGCGTGCGTCTCCTGGCTCTGCAGGTCGTGGCGCTCGGCGCCGACGCCCATCGGCAGCACGTAGTCGGCGTATTGCGCGGTCTCGCTCCACGTCGGCGTGAGCGCGGCGTGCAGCTCGACCTTCGCCTCGTCGCGCAGCACCTCTTCCCACACCATGCCGTCCGGGTTGGTCCAGACGGGGTTGTAGACGCGCGTGAAGTAGGCCGCGAGCTTGCCGCGACCGTCTTTCAGGAAGTGGGGGAGCAGGAAGCTGAGCTCGTGGTGCGAGAGCGGCCACTCGCGTGGGTAGAGCAGCTCGTTCCACACCTGCTGCGGCGGCGGCTTGACGAACGGCGCAGGCACGAACTTGTCCTGCACGTTCATGTTGGTGCCGCCCTTGGCGCCGACGGCGCCGACGAGCACGCCGACGAACTGCAGGCAACGCGCGACCTGCCAGCCGCCTTCGTTGCCCGAGGCCGCGTTGCGCCACACGTGCGACGCGAACGCGCGCTTGGCCGTGCCGATCGCGCGCGCGACCTCGACGATCGTCTTCGCATCGACGCCGCACTCCGCCGCGGCCTTGTCGGGCGCCGCGTAGGCGTAGCGGGCTTTCAGCGACTCGATGAAGCGCTCGAACGACACGGGCTCACCCGGATGCGCCCAGGCGAGGTAGTCGCGCCAGTTGACCCATTCCTCGAGGAATTCGCGGTCGTACAGGCCCTCGTGCAGCAGCACGTGCGCGAACGACAGGAGCAGCATCGCTTCCGTGCCCGGGTACGGCGCGAGCCACCAGTCGGACATCGACGCGGTGTTCGAGAGGCGCACGTCGACGGTGCAGAGCTTCGCGCCCTTGAGCTTGCCGTCGATGATGCGCTGCGCGTGCGGGTTGAAGTAGTGGCCGGTCTCGAGGTGGCTCGAGAGCAGCAGGATGAACTTCGCGTTCTCGTGGTCGGGCGACGGGCGGTCCGCGCCGGTCCACAGCGCGTAGCCAAGGCGCGCGGCGCCGCTGCACACGTTGGTGTGGCTGTTGTGGCCGTCGACGCCCCAGCTCTGCAGCACGCGATCCATGTAGCCGTCGTGCCCCGGGCGGCCGACGTGGTACATGACCTCGGTCTTGCGGCCTTCGACCAGCGCCTTGCGGATCTGCGCCGCGAACGTGTCGAGCACGTGGTCCCAGCTCACGCGCTCCCACTTGCCCGAACCACGCGGTCCGACGCGCTTCATCGGATAGAGCACGCGTCCGGTGTCGTTGACCTGGTTGAGCGTCGCCGGCCCCTTCGCGCAGTTGCGGCCGCGCGACCCGGGGTGGAACGGGTTGCCCTCGAGCTTCTTGATCGAGAGGTCCGACTTGTCGACGTACGCCACGAGCCCGCAGGCGGCCTCGCAGTTGAAGCACGTCGTCGGCACGAGCATGTAGCTCTTCTTCTCGCGCCGCGGCCAGGCCTTCGCCTCGAGCAGCTCGACGTTGTCCCACGTCTCCGGCCGCGGAAAGTTCTCGATCGGAGTGACGTTGAGCGTGGCGGGATCGTGGGAGTTCATGGAGAGGGCGCCCGAGCGGGCTGGGGCGAGAGGATACAACCCCAGGGCCCCGAATCCCGCGGGCTGCGGGCTCGCGGAGGCGCTCGCCGCGCCGCGTCGCGCAGGCGATCGTCCGCTTTTGCGCCAACGTTGTGCGTTTCGGTGCATGCTGGGCGGCACCCGGACACGTTTCTCGCCGCCTGCAATCGCTCGGATCGTCCATGCCCGCCGTCGCACCCTTGATCGGATTCCTGACCCTGTCCGCGAGCGTTTCGGCGCTGCCGCAGTGTGCCGACTGGACGCCGCTCTTCGGCGGTGGCGGATTCGAGGGCGAGGTGCGAGCGCTGCTCGAGTTCGACGACGGCAGCGGGAGCGTCATGTATGCGGGAGGCGAGTTCGTGGCCGCCGGCGACGCCGCGGCGTTGCGCATCGCGCGGCGGATGCCGGGAGGCTGGGAGCAGGTCGGCGCGGGATTCGACGCCGCGGTCCACGAGCTCGCGATGTTCGACTTCGGCGCTGGCGACACGCTGTTCGCGACCGGTGCCTTCGAGTTTTCCGGCGGCAACGCGTGCGGCGGCGTCGCGCAGTGGAGCGGAACGGACTGGGTCGCCGTCGCGGGCGGCCTTCCGGTGACGCCGCGACGTGGGGAGGCGCTCGCGAGCTTCGACGACGGCTCGGGAGCC
>JABWBL010000122.1 GCA_013360535.1 Planctomycetaceae bacterium | reverse complement strand
CACTGGACTGTCCGGCTTCGCGTCGGCTTCGCCTCGCGAACCGGGGCTTACCCCCTCTCCGGGGACGCATTAAGCGTCCCCGGAGCTTTTTCTGGCCGCTGGAGAAACAAGACAGCGGCCAGAAAAAGACAGGCTTTCCTTCCGCGACCCGCCGGCCGGCAAGTCGACGAACCTCTCGAACGCGATCGAGATGACCTACCTGCCGTGATCGCCTGAGCGAGTCAGCGACGCTGACTTCGCTCTTCGACAAGGGCCGGCCCCTGTTCGCAGGGGTCGGCCCTCTCCTTTTCCTGCGCGATCGCCCCGCGTCGGAGGCGTCAGCCGAGCTGCGCGATGTGCGCGGTGTCCTCGAGCCAGTGGTCTGGCTTCGTGGCGAGCAGTTCCTCGCGCGAGAAAGGTCCCCACGACACGGCGGCAGTCTTCGTGCCGGCGGAACGGCCCGAGGAGAGGTCGTGCGGCGAGTCACCGACCATCACGGCGCGCTCCGCGCTGGCGCCGAGGTCGGCGAGGGCCTTGAGGACCGGCGCGGGGTGCGGCTTGTGCTCGCTCACGTCGTCGGCGCCGACGATGGAGCCGAACCAGCGCTCGTCGTATCCGCACCAGCGCAGGCCCTTGGTCGCGCCCGCGCGGAACTTGCTCGTCACGATGCCGAGCTTGATCCCGCGCGAGTGCAGGCTGGCGACGGCCTCGACGGCGCCGGGGAAGGCGGTGACGAGCGCGTCGTGGTGCGCGAGGTTGTAGGCGCGGTAGGTCGCGACCATGGCCTCGATCTCGGCGGCGTCGGACGTGAATTGCGCGAACTGCCAGCGCAACGGACGCCCGAGACCGGCGAGCCAGAAGGCGGCGTCGCGCTCGGGCAGGCCGTGGGCCGCGACGGTGTGCACGTAGCTGCGGCGGATCAGCTCGATCGAGTCGATCAGCGTGCCGTCGAGGTCGAACAGCACGGTTTCGAGTGTCTGGCTCATCGCGCGATCATCCGGCGCGGGCCCGCGAGCGTCAATCGCGCCCGGCCCCCTGCCGCGGGCGCGCGCGCGACAGTACGCTCGCGGCATGAAGAAGAGCCTGCTGCTCGCGCTGCCGTTCGCCGCCCTGTTCGTGCTCGCCGCCGCCAATGCGCCTCGCGACGAGCGTGTGCTGCTCGAGAGCGAGAAGGTCAGCTACGAGTGGGTGCGCGACTGGGCCAAGCTCCCCGAAGGCATGAAGTTCGGCAACACGCACGGCTGCGTGGTCGTCGACTCCAAGGGGCGCGTGTACATGAACACCGACACCGAGAACGCGGTGATCGTGTTCGAGAGCGACGGCAAGTTCGTGAAGAGCTGGGGCAAGGAGCTCGCGGGTGGCCTGCATGGCATGTGCCTCGTGAAGGAAGGTGAGGCGGAGTTCCTGTACCTCACGCACACCGGGCGCCATGAGGTGCTCAAGAGCACCCTCGACGGCGAGATCCTGTGGACGATCCCGTGGCCCGAGCAGGCGAAGGTGTGCGAGAACGCGGGGCAGTACGCGCCGACGAGCGTCGCGGTCGCGGCCGACGGCACGATCTACGTCGCCGACGGGTACGGGCGCTCGTACATTCACCAGTACGACCGCGAGCGCAAGTACGTGCGCACGTTCGGCGGCCCCGGCACGGAGCTCGGCCAGTTGCGCACGCCGCACGGCATCTGGATCGATGCGAGCGGAAAGGAGCCGGTACTGCTCGTCGCCGACCGCGAGAACCAGCGCGTGCAGTCGTTCTCGCTCGACGGCAAGCCGCTCGGCATCGTCGTCACCGACGTGCGCCGGCCGTGCCACATGCACCAGACGGGCGACCGCACCGTGATCGCGGACCTCGCGGGGCGCATCACGGTGCTCGACCGCAAGCTCGCGGTGCTCGGCCAGCTCGGCGACAACCCCGATCCGGCGAAGCGCGCGCAGAACGGCGTGCCGCGTGAGCAGTGGAAGGACGGCGAGTTCCTGTCGCCGCACTGCGCGCACTTTGCGGCCAACGGCGACGTCTACGTGCTCGACTGGAACTCGCTCGGCCGCATCACGAAGCTCAAGCGGCTGAAGTGAGTCAGCGCGGGCGCTTGAAGACCGCGATCAGCTGAAACTTCATGTTGGCCGTGCCTTCGTCGCCGAGGATGGTGACGAGCTCCCAACCGTCTCGGCCCAGGGAGTTCAGCAGTTCCTCGAGATCCCCGGTCTCGAACGTCGGGATGAACCTGCCCTTGGGGGCGAGCGCGACCGACTTGTACTCCCACTGCGTGGCCATCGTCATTTCCCCCAGTTGAGGAGCTCGTCGAGCGTGCGCGTCGCGACCGCGTGGTAGCGCGGCCGCGCGAGCGCGTAGATCTCCTTCGCGCGCCGCAGGCCTTCGGGGCTCTTCGCGAGCTCGGAGTAGATCGGTTTCAGGAACTTGCGCCGCCCGCCGCGCAGCAGGAATTCCGCCATCGCCTTGTCCGCCGCTCCATAGCGGTTGTGCGCGCAGATCACGAGCCACGCGCACAGGATCTCGCTGTTCCCCGACTGCGTGAAGCGGAACGTGCGGTCGAGCTCGGCCATCTGCGTCACGCGCAGGTCGTCGGGGAGCGCGTCGAGGAAGCGTTGCCACTGCTGCGTGACCCAGCCGCGCACCGCGAGCTCCGCCGCAGGCGTGCCCTTGGTCCAGCGCTCGACCTCGCGATCGACGGCGTCGAGCAACGTCGACTGCGTGCGCGGCGCGTCGGCGGGCAGGCCCGGCGCGTACAGCCACGCCTGCAGGTCGAGCTGGGCACGCGCGTCGGGATGGCGCGAGAGCAGCTTCTCGTCGAGCCACGCGAGGAATTCCTCGGTCGTCACGCTCTCGAAGGCGTGGCCGTCGAACCAGCCGCGCAGGAAACGATCGAATTCCTCGCGTCCGACGAGCTCCTCGATGCGCCGCAGGAACAGCGCGCCCTTCTCGTACGGCACGACGCTGAAGCCGTCGTCGGGATGGCGGCCCGAAAGCTCGCAGTGCAGCACCTGCTGCCACGGCTCGAGGTGCGCCATCTCGAGCTCGAGGTCGCGCCGCGCGAGCACCTTCTCCATCGCGCTGCGCTCGGGACTGAACACGCGCTCCATGATGCGCTGCTCGAAATAGACCGTGAAACCCTCGTTGAGCCAGAAGTCGCGCCACGTCGCGTTCGTGACGAGGTTGCCCGACCACGAGTGCGCCAGCTCGTGCGCGACGAGCCCGACCAGCGAGCGGTCGCCGGCGAGGATCGTCGGTGTCGCAAACGTGAGCCGCGGGTTCTCCATGCCGCCGAACGGGAACGACGGCGGCAGCACGATCAGGTCGTAGCGGCCCCAGCGGTACGGCCCGAAGAGCGCCTCCGCGTGCTGCACCATGCGCTCGGTGTCGACCAGTTCCTCGCGCGCGAGCCCGACCACCGACGGCTCGGCCCACACGCCCGTGCGGTTGGAAATCTCGCGGAACTCGAGCTCTCCGCAGGCGAGCGCGATCAGGTACGGCGGAATCGCCTCCGGCATGCGGAAGCGCCACGCGCCGTCCGCGCCGCGTCCGAGTTGCTCCGCGCTCATCACCGGCACGAGCCCGGCCGGCGCACGGATCGTCGCTTCGTACGTGACGCGCACTCCCGGCGAATCCTGCAGCGGAATCCAGCTGCGCGTGAGGATCGACTGGCCCTGCGTGAACAGGAACGGGTGCTTGCCGCCGGCGGTCTGCGCCGGCTCGAGCCACTGCATCGCCTGCGCGCCCTCGGTCGTGCGGTAGTGGACGATGACGGCCGTGTCGCGGGGCGCGAGCTCGATCTCCAACCGCGCACCCAGCGCCGGATCCACAGGCCCCAGCGTGAAGCGCCGCGCGCCACCCGAGCTGCCCGTGACGCTCGTGATGTCGAGCGCGACCGCATCAAGCACGAGCGGAGCCGCCGCATCGCGCCGCTCGAGCTCGAGCCGCGCCGTCCCCTCCGCGCGCCGGGCCACGAAGTCGAGCGTGAGGTCGAGCGCCAGGTGCTTCACGCACACGCGCTCGGGCTCGGCGTGGGAGTGCTGGTCGCGGGCGGCGGGGCTGGGTGCAGTGGCGTTGGACATGCTGGTGCAGGCGCCCAGTAGGAGCGCGGCGAGGAGCCAGAGGAGCAGCGCGGCGGGACTCGACATGGACCGCGAGAATACTGCGCGTGCGCCTCGTTGCGGTCGCGGATGGCGGTGGGCTAGCCTCCTTTCCATGCTCCGACCCGCATTCGCCCTCGTCGCGCTGGTCGCGCTCTGCGCGGCCTGCCGCACCACGTTTTCGTCGCACACGATCGAATCGCAGGCCCGGCTCGGGCCGGGGGGGAGCGTCACGCTCGATGCGACGTGGACGGCGCCGCCGCCGCTCAACCTGCGGATCGACAACCGTGGCCCGGGGCGCGTGAAGTTCACGGTCACCGATTCGAGCGGGAAGCAGCTCGAGAGCGGCGAGTGCGCGATCACGGCGCGCACGTTCGCGTGGAAACGCGCGGACGGCGCCGTGAAGATCGAGCTCGCGGCGGACGAGAAGGGCGCGATCGTCGACTACCGTTTCGCGTCGCAGCAGGGCCTGACGATCCAGGCCGATGTCACCAAGGCGAACTCGCGCTGATCAGCCGAGGTCGGACTCGCGCACGGGCCCGGCAGCCGCGATGCAGCAGCGTTCGGGATGCAGGTGCTTGCGCGCGACGCGCTGCAGGTCCTCGCTCGTGACGGCCGCGTAACGCAGCGGCGCGCTCTGCAGGTTGTCGGCGGGCAGGTTGAAACGCTCGGCGGCGATCATGTAGCTCGCCCGACGAGACGCACGCTGGAACGAGAGCGCGAACGAGCCGACGACGTAGTCCTTGGCGACGCCGAGCTCCGCCTCGCCGACCGGTTCGTCCTGGATGCGGCGCATTTCCGCGCGGAAACCCTCGATCGCGGTGCGCACCTTGTCGGGACTGGTGCCGATGTAGGCCGTGAACGTGCCGGGGTACGTGCCCGCGGAACCGTGGATGTTGGCGTGCACGGTGTAGGCGAGGCCGAGCTCGTCGCGCAGGCGCATCGCGACGCGGTTGGTGAAGCCCGGACCCGTGCCGAGCACATGGTCCATCACGACCAGCGCGTGGTAGTCGGGATCGCTGCGGCGCACGCCGAGGTGGCCGAGGAACACGTGCACTTGCTCGCGCTTGGCGTGAAAGACGCCGCGGCGCGGCACGAGCGGCGGGAGCACCGGCTCGGGGTACGGCAGGTCCTCGCCGGGAGTCCACTTGGCGAGCGCGCGGTCGAGCACCTTGTGCACGGCCTTCGGATCGACGTCGCCACACACCGCGATCACGGCGCGGCGCGCGACCCAATGTTCGCGGTGGAAGCGGGCCAGGTACTCGCGCTCGATCGCGCCGACGCTCTCGGGGCTTCCGCTCGCGCTGCGCCCGAGCCAGTGCGTGCCGTACACGAGCTTCTTGAACACGATCTCGCCCTGCACCCGCGGCTCGTCGCGCTCGACGACCAGCCGGTCGATCAGGCGCTGCTTCTGGCGCCGGAACTCAGGCCGCGGGTAGGTCGGTTCGGTGACGAGCTCGGCGAAGAGCTCGAGCAGGAGCTTCCAGTGCGGCGACGCGATCGAGCCCGAGGCGCCGTTGGACTCGCCGGCGAGCGAGCCGCCGTGCGTCTCGAGCGCATCCGCGATCTGCTCCTCGCTGTGGCGCGTCGTGCCCTGGTCGATCAACCCGCCGGCGAGGTAGGCCGTCCCCTCGCGCCCCCGCTCGTCGAGCGAATGCCCACCGCGCAGGTGCATCTGGATCGCGGTCACGGGCGCGCCCGGTCGCGGCGAGACGAGCAGCTTCGCCCCGCAGCGCAGCTCGAAGCGCACCATCCCCAGCTCGACGGCGAGCGCGGCCATCAGCGGCGCGCTCCTCGGCGGCTGAGCCATCCCTGGAGCGCTCCTCGGAGGCGCGAGCATCGGAGGCGGAGCTTGGTGCAACGGGGGCGGGGCTTGCGCGGGCGCGACATCGAGGCGGGCGGCAGGAGACGGCGCGGAGGGATCGCCCTGCGGCAGGACCGTGAGCAGGCGACGTCCCTTCTCGGCGAGCCACTGGCGAGCGATGGGGGCGCCGGTGATGTCTTCTTCGACGCCCCGCTCGCAGGCCCACATGGCGAGGGCGGTCGCGAGCGCCTTGATCGTCGGCCAACGCGCCGAGATGTCCTTCGCGAGGCCGCGCTCGAGGATGTTCCAGAAGGCCGCGTCGCACGCGCCGAGGGCGGCTGCGGAGGGAGGATTGGCCGTGAGGATCGAGGCGATGAGGGCGTTGTAGTTCGCGCCGTCGAAGGGGCGCCGGCCGGTGATGGTCTCGTAGAGCACGACCGAGAAGGCCCACACGTCGGTGGCCTCGCCGACCTGCTCGTCGCCGCGGGCCTGCTCGGGGGACATATAATCGGGGCTGCCGACGACCTCGCCGGCCAACGTGACGCTGCGATCGAGGTCGCTGTGGATGAGCTTCGCGATGCCGAAGTCGACGACCTTGGGCGTGAGCGATCCGTTCTCGCCCGTCACGAGGAAGACGTTCTCGGGCTTGAGATCGCGGTGAATGACGCCTTTTGAATGGGCCTCGGAGAGGGCGCCCGCGACGGGCAGGAGGGTCTGGACGGCGGTGGCGGGCGCGAGGCGGCCCTTCCTTGTGAGAATGGTGTCGAGCGACTCGCCATGAAGGAACTCCATGGCGATGAAGGGGTCGCCCCATTGGGTTTCGCCGAACTCATAGACGCGCACGATCGACGGGTGGTTGAGGCGGGCGGCGGCGCGAGCCTCCTGGAGCAGGCGCATCGCGGCGGCGGGCGCGGCTTTGTCGCGGCGGATGAGCTTTACGGCGACATCGATGTCGAGCGTCATGTTCTGGGCGAGCCAGACGGCTCCCATGCCGCCCCGGCCGATGAGGCGGGTGAGCCGGAATTTGCCCGCGATGATATGGCCGGGGGCGTATTCCTCCGGCTGGGGGGGCGCGGGCATGTTGCCCGTCCACGAGACGCGGTCGCCGTGCCCGAGGATGGCCGCGATGGGGCCGGTCCAGGAGGGTTGATCGCGGGGAGGCGCGACGGGGCCGGGCCACGACGGGCGATTGAACACAGGTTGTGGGAGTTGCCCGACGCCGGAAGGGCGATCAGGGATCGCTTGGGGCGGCGGGAGTTGCCCGACGCCGGAAGGGCGATCGGGCGGGATCATCGGGCGAGCTTCCGGCGGCGGGGGTGTCGGTCGAGGCCCGAACGTGGGCGCCGCGACGAGGACGGGCGGCTGCTGAGGCGCCGGAAGGGGTGTTGTTTTGGTGAGCGGCGAGGCGGCGGGGCCACCTGGAGGAGGCGGCAGGGGCGGCGCTGCAAAGCCGGGGTTGGATCGCGTCCTCGGGGGGAGCGGCGGGGGCGTCGGGCGAGCGAGCTTGGTGCTTGTATTTGGCTCCGGCGCGGCCTCTGCGGGGCGGGGGGCCGCGGGGTTCGATGGGCGATCGGCCGCGGGGTTCGATGGGCGATCGGCCGTGAGGTTCGGCGTTCGCTCGGTGGGCGGCGGGGCGACCGAGGTGACAAGGGTCTGCGCGAACGCTCTCTTTCCCGGCAGGGGCGTGGGCGACGAGATGCGTTGATCGGCGTCGCTCGCGGCCTCGGCGATCTGCCGCGTCTGCGAGATGTGCCGATCGTCCTCGAGGACATCGGCGGGATCGAGCAGATCCGGCGGCGTCAGGTTCGAGGACGAGGGAGGCGGGGGCATCGATCGGTCCGGGCGACGGGGAAGTGCTCGGGCGAGGCCAGACTACACTGGTGCCCGCGAAAGAGAAAAGGTCTCTGACCGTTCTGAGGAGACGTGGGAGCCGTCTTGGTCCGGGATGGCCGCCGGGGTGGGTTCCGCCATTCTCCACGCGGACACGGTAGCTGCCTGTTGTTCGTGGTCTCCGCCTGCTCCGAGACCTCGGTGGGGACCGTCTCCCGCGGGCTCGCGGTAATGCGGAAGACGGTTGGAGAGCATCTTCCGCTGGACCCCCCTCCACAGGAACGGTGATCGGCCGCCGTCTCCGTGTGGACCTCCTTCCTCGGGGTCCTGCATCCCGGGCATTCCGCGCGTGGAGAGGCGGTATGCGCGCTATGCGATCAGGGTGTCCCCGGCACGCCGACAGGCGGCATGGGTGTGGTGTCCGACTTTTTCGAGCGGTTTGCCCGGCGGTTCCTGGCGAGGTCGTTCACCATCTCGACATATGGCTCCAATACGAACGTGACGAGCGCCTCGCTCCCCTTGAGATCGGGGTCAGCGTAGTTCTCAATCTTTTGAACGAGGCCGCGCAGCGCATCGCGGGCCGTGGCCCATTGGGGCCGGCCGTCGGTGGGGCTGCCCACGGGTTCGG
>JABWBL010000121.1 GCA_013360535.1 Planctomycetaceae bacterium | reverse complement strand
GCGGCGCTTCGTCGAGCGCGAGCTCGGCCAGCGCGCGCGCTTTCGCCTCGCCGTGGCGCGCGATCCAGCGCTTGAGCATCGGCGCCGGCATCGAGAGCGCGTCTTCGGCCCACAGGAGCGGATGTTCGACCGGGTCGCGGAACACGGGCTCGCGGAACGCGAGGTTGCGGCCGACGAGATCGCGGCGCGGGTCGCCCGAACGCGCGTTCTCGAGCCGGTCGTACACACTCTTCAGGAACTCGCGCGCGATGCGGACCTTCGCGGGCCCCAGCGTCTGGCGCACGGCGTTCGAGCACTCCGACAGCACCGCATGCGGCGGGATGCGGTCGAGGAACAGCACCTGCGCGAGTGCGACGTGCAGGTGCGCGAGCATCTCCGCGTTCTTGATCGCCGGCGCGATGGCGTGGATCACGGCGCGGATCGTGGTGCGGCGGCGCACTTCGGTGCCGAGGATGCGTCGTACGAGCCCGCGGTCGCGCGCATCGAGCTCGGCCTCGTCGGAAAAACGCTCCACGTCGCGCAAGGGCGTCGCGGAACCGGAACGAAGGATCGCGTAAGCGACGAGTCGGCTCATTTCGGATGCGTCGGAGGCGTGCCGACCTTCTCGCCCTTGGAAATGCGCGCCCCGCGCAGGAATTCCGCGGCCGGCAGCGCGCGCTTGCCCGCGGCCTGCAGCTCGAGCAACTCGAGCGCGCCGCTGCCGCAGGCGACGACAAAGCGCTGGTTCGCTTCGAGCACGGTGCCCGGCGCAGCCGTCGCGTCTCCTTCGACCACTTGCGCGGCGAGCAGGTTGAGCTCGCGCCCCTTGGGATCGCAGAAACGCACGAGCGGCCACGGGTTGAAGGCACGCACCGCACGCTCGAGCTCGACCGCGGGCTTGGTCCAGTCGATCGCGCCGCGTTCCTTGCGGATCTTGCGCGCGTAGGTCGCTCGCGTCGGATCCTGCGGCGTGAACGTCGCGATTCCGTCCTCGAGCTGGTCGAGCGCCTCGACGAGCGCTTCGCCGCCGAGCACCGCGAGCGACGCGAACAGGTCGCCGGAGGTCTCGCGCGCGCCGATCGTGCGCTCCTTCGCGAGCAGCACGTCCCCTTCGTCGAGCGCGAGCACGATGCGCTGGATCGAGACGCCCGTCACCGCATCGCCTGCGAGCACCGCCGCCTGGATCGGCGACGCGCCGCGCCAGCGCGGCAGGAGCGAGCCGTGCACGTTGAGCGCACCTTGCGGGCAGAGCTCGAGCAACGCCGGCTTCAGGATCACGCCGTAGCTCGCGACACACAGCACCTCGGGCCGCAACGTGCGCAATTCCCCGAGGAATTCGGGCGCGTGCGGGTCCGTGGGCTGGAACACCGCGAGGCCGTGGCCGCGCGCCGCGCGCACGAGCTCCGACTCCTCGACCTCGCGGCTGCGCCCGCGCGGCTTGTCGGGCAAGGTCACCAAAGCGAGCGGCCGGTGCCTCGAACGCACGAGACGTTCGAGCACCGGCGTCGCAAACGGCGGCGATCCGAGAAAGACGGTCCGCAACGCTCGTCAGATCTTCGAGAGGACCGTCAGCTTGAACTTCTCGTACGGCTGGCTGCCGACGATCTGGTGCACGACCTCACCCTTCTTGATGATCAGGAAGGTCGGGATCGCGTTGATGCCGTAGCGTGCGGGCACGTCCGGGTTGTCCTGCGTGTTCAGCTTGACGACCTTGAGCTTGCCGGCGGTCTCGTCCGCGAGCTTGTCGACGTAGGGCGACATCGCCTTGCAGGGGCCACACCACTCGGCCCAGAAGTCGACGAGGACGGGGAGTTCACTCTGCAGGACGGCGGTGTCCCAAACGGCGTCGGTGACGTCAGCGGCTTTGCTCATGGAGAGTCTCGGGAGGCTTTGGGGGGTCGGGGAGGTGAGAGGCCGAGAATATGGGACGCAAACGGCGGAGAGTCCACCCCGCGCGCGTTCCTGCGGCGGCGACCGCCGGGCTCAGGCCTTTTCGGGTTCGCCGTCGAGCTCTTCCGCGAGCGTGTGGCCCCGCTCGTCGGCTTCGCTCGGCTGCTCGACCGCGGCGATGCGCGGCAGTTCGTAGTCGCTCTCGTCCTCGTCGTCGTCGAGCCCTTCGAACACGCTCGCCTTGGGCGGCGCGGGCGGCTGGGGCTCGCTCGAGGCGGCGGCGGGCGCGTCGGGGTCCTCGATGCGCTCGTCCTCGAACTCGGTCTGGCGCACGATGCTGTCGAGGTCGTCGCCGAGGTCCTCGCGCAGCGAGATCACGATGTCCGCCTGCTTCGTCTCCTGGCGCGCGCGCACGGCGCCGAGCTTGACCAGCTCGAGCAGCGCGCAGAACGCGCCGATCATCGTGCCCTTGGTCGCGCCACCCTGCTCGACCGCGTCGTCGACGAGCTCGCGCAGCGACATCGAACGCCGCGCCTTGACCGTGCGCACGAGCTGCTCGACGTAGAAGCGCAGCGGCCGGTCCTCGGTCGCGATGACGATCGACTTGTGCGCGAGCGTCTCGCGCATCAGGCGCGAGAAGGCCGCGAAAAGGTCCCAGTTCGTGACCTCGCCGAGGTCGAGGCCACCGTCGGCGTCGGTCGCGGGGCGGTAGCCGCGCTCGTGGATCTTCGAGCGCAGGTCGAAGCGGTCCTGCAGCTCGCGCGAGGCCTGCTTGAAGTGGCGGTACTCGATCAGGCGCTGGATCAGCTCATCGCGCGGGTCGAGCTCCTCGGCGAGGTCGATCGTCTCGCTCGGCAGCAGCGAGCGCGACTTGATCGCCATCAGCGTCGCCGCCATGACGAGGAAGTCGGCCGCGAGCTCGATGTCGATCTCCTCGAGCGCCTTCAGGTAACCGAGATAGCCCTCGATCACCTTCTGCAGGTTGATCTCGTGGATCTCGACCTCCTGCTCGCGCACGAGGTGCAGGAGCAGGTCCATCGGGCCGTTGAAGACCTGTTCGAGCGAAACGGTGTAGTCGCGGCTCACCATAGGCCACCCGTGAGGAAGTCGATCGCGTTGAAGAGCTGGAGGGCGCCGTCCGAGAGGAGGTTCCCGAGGCCCGGCACCTGACGCAGCGCGACGACCACGCCGATCACGAGCAGCATCCCGAAGCGCTCGAGCCCGACGTAGGTCTCGCGGATCCCGGCCGGCAGGAGCCACGCCATCACGCGCGAGCCATCGAGCGGCGGGATCGGGAGCAGGTTGAACACCGTCAGCATCAGGTTCGCGTACACCGACATCTGGAGCACGCTGAACATCAGGTCGCGCGGCCGGTAGTCGCCGAAGGTGTAGGCCGCCTTGAGCGCGAGCAGGAACAGGATCGCGAGCAGGAAGTTCGTCACCGGGCCGGCGAGCGCGACAAGCATCATGTCGCGCAGCGGGTTGCGCAGCCGGTGGTAGCTCACGGGCACGGGCTTGGCGCCGCCGAACGGCGTCATGCCCATCAGCATCATCGCGCCCGGCAGGATGATGGTCAGGAACGGGTCGATCGACGCGATCGGATTGAGCGTGATGCGCCCGAGGTCCTTCGCGGTCGGGTCGCCGCACTTCCACGCCACCCAGGCGTGCGCCGCCTCGTGCAGGGCGAGCGAGATCACCATGAACGTGATCACGAAGGTGATCTCGACCACCTCGACGGTGCCGGAGTCGAGGCGACCCTGGACGGGAACGAGCGCGCACAACGCGGCGCCGAACAGGGCCGGAGGGTGCTCGGAAGGCAGCGACAGGCCCTGCAGGAGCGGGCGCGAGAGCTTGGAACGCAGCCAGGAAAGCACGGGTGCAGGGCGGGCGCGGACGGCGCTCGGGCGCGTTTTATAGCACATGGCCCCGCGCAGGGCGGGGCGGCGGGGCATGCGGTATCTTCTTGCCCGATGAGCGTCGACCGACGGACTGCCGTGGATACAGGGAAGACGATGGGCACGAGCGACACCGGTTCTTCCCGCGCCTCCGACCGGCTCGAACGCGCGCGCGAGGTGATCCGGGTCGAGGCCCGCACCATCGCACGGCTCGAGGGGCTGCTCGACCAGCGTTTCGTCACGGCCATCGACCTCCTGCTCGGCTGCAAGGGCAAGGTCGTCTGCACGGGCATGGGCAAGGCCGGCCTGATCGCCCAGAAGGTCTCGGCCACGCTGGCGAGCACCGGCGCGGACTCGATCTACCTGCACCCCGCCGAGGCGCTGCACGGCGACCTCGGGCGCATCCGTCCCGGCGACGTGCTGCTCGCCATGTCGAACTCGGGCGAGACGGCCGAGGTCAAGGTCGTCGTCCCGGTCGCGCGCAAGATCGGCGCCAAGGTCATCACGCTGACCGGCAACACCCAGTCCGGCCTCGCGCAGCTCTCCGACGTCGTGCTCGACATCGGCCGCGTCGACGAGGCCTGCCCGCTCGGCCTCGCGCCGACGGCGAGCACCTCCGCGATGCTCGCGCTGGGCGACGCGCTCGCGATGGTGCTGCTGGAGACGCGCGGACTCACCCGCGACGACTTCGCCCGCTATCATCCCGCCGGCAACCTCGGCCGCGTGCTGCTGCTCCGCGTGAAGGACATCATGCGCACCGGGGACCGCCTGCCGGTGGCACGCGAGACCGTCCCGACCCAGGACGCCATCCTCGCCATGACCCGGGCCCGCAGCGGCAGCATCGCCCTCGTGGCGCCCCGGACCGGAGTTCTCACCGGCATCCTGACCGACGGAGATTTCCGCCGCAGCGCCCTCACCGGGCCGGATTTCCTCCGGCAACCGGTGTCGCGGTTCATGACACGACGGCCCAAGACCGTCGCGGCGGAGGCGCTCGGCGTGGAAGCGCTGCGCCTCTTCGCGACCCACAAGGTGGACGATTTGATTGTGGTCGACAACCGCGGGCGGCCCGTGGGGCTGGTCGACAGCCAGGATCTGCCGAAGCTGAAGATCGTGTGAAGGCCCCGGTCCGCATCGGCATCATCGGCATGGGCGCGCCGAGCACGCCCGCGATGGGCTACGGCCACCTCTCGCGCATCCTCGACCTCGCGAAGGAGGGCAAGGAGAACGTGCAGGTCGTCGCGATCTGCGACGTCGCGGCTCCCTACCTCGCGCGTGGTGTCAAGCTCGCGACGGAGAAGCAGGGCATCGAGGTCGCGGGCTACGCCGACTACCGCGAGATGTACAAGCGCGAGGACCTGCACGGCGTGCTGATCGCGACGCCGGAGCACTGGCACGCGCAGCAGGCCATCGACGCGATGCAGGCCGGCCTCGACGTGTACTGCGAGAAGCCGATGACCTACGACCTCGAGGCGGCGATGGCGCTGCGCGCCGCGGTCCACGCCAACCCGCAGAACATGTTCCAGTGCGGCACGCAGTTCCTGCAGCACCGCAAGTACTGGAAGGCGAAGGAGCTGATCGCCGCGGGCGCGATCGGCAAGCCGACCTTCTCGCAGACCTCCTACTGCCGCAACTCCAAGGGCGGCGAGTGGCTCTACGGCATCGACGACAAGATCGTTCCGGGCCAGACGCTCGACTGGAACGCGTGGTGCGGCCCGGCCGGCAAGGCCGACTGGGATCCGGCCGTGTTCTTCCGCTGGCGCCGCTACGCCAAGTGGTCGAGCGGCATCATCGGTGACTTGCTCGTGCACGTGACGACGCCGCTCGTCTACGCGCTCGACCAGGGCTGGCCGGTGCGCGTGTGCGCGAGCGGTGGCCACTACCACGACCTCGCCATGGAGAACCCCGACCAGATCAACCTGACGGTCGAGTTCGAGAAGGGTCACACCATGACCGTCGCGGGTTCGACCTGCAACGAGACCGGCGTCGAGGCGCTCGTGCGTGGCCACATGGCGAACCTGTACCTCGGCGGCAACGACGTGATCCTGCGGCCGGAGCGCATCTTCGCCGAGGAAATCGAGGAGCAGACGTTCCAGTCGCCCAACACGGGCCTCAACGACCAGGACGAGCACCGCCTGCACTGGCTCAGCTGCATGCGCAAGCGCACGCCGCCGATCGGCGACGTCGACACCGCCGCCAAGGTGATGGTGATCGTCGACCTCGCGGCGCGCTCGATCTGGTCGCGTGGTGCGTGGACGTTCGATCCGGCGACCCTGACGGCCAAGCGCGCCTAGCGCACGCCGCGCCGTGCTCCGCCTCGCCACGCGCGCGATGGGCACGCGTTTCGAGCTCGTCCTCGCGCGCGAGGACGAGCCGTGCTGGCGTGCAGCCGGCGAAGCGGCGCTGGAGTGCATCGAAGCCTGTGACGAGCGCTGGAGCCTGTTTTCGAGCTCCAGCCTCGTCGCACGCATCAACCGCGAGGCCGCGCGCACGCCGGTGCGGCTCGATCCCGAGCTCTACGAGCTGCTCGAGCGTTGCCTCGAGCTGCGCGAGATGTTCGACGGTGCCTTCGACGTCGCGATCGGCCGCCGCATGCGCGCGCTCGGATTCCGCGGCGAGCCCGCGGCCGCGACGCACGCGCGCGAAGGGTTCGAGCTCGACCCCATGACTCGCTCGATCCGCTTCACGACGCCCGACACCGCGCTCGACCTCGGTTCGATCGCGAAGGGACATGCGCTCGACCTCGCGGCGGCCCTGCTGCGTGAGCACGGCGTCGACTCCGCGTTGCTGCACGGCGGCACGAGCAGCGTGGCACGTCGGCGTGCGAGCGCGGCCCTGGCCCACGATCCATCGCGCTCCGGCCCCACCGCCGGGAGGGTAGTCGCGGTCGACTTGGATGTCTTGCGCCTTCAGGGGATCGGCTTCGACCGCAGCTGCAGCGCGAAGGGCTTGGTGAGGTCCGGCTTGCAGGCAGACGGCGCGAGGCACGTCTGCGGACGGCAGTGGATCCGAGCGGGGCCGAAGCCCGTCGTCACGAACGGACTGGTGGTCTGCTCGTAGCAGACGCACGGCGCACCGAGGACGCGCGTGACGGAGCGGGGCGACGACCAGGCGACCTGCCCGACTGCGCCCGACCGGTGACGAAGAGCGCCCCCAGTGCGAGCAGCGTCTGCGAACGAGCCATGCGGCGCACACAGCAAGTCGTCGTGCACGGCCGCCGAGCGCGGGTGCGTGGTAGACTCCTCTGCGTGGCGGAGGCGCACGATTTCCAGGAGATGACCTACGCGGCCTACCTGGTCCTCGAGGGCTCCGCGACGGAGAAGCACGAGTACGTGAACGGCCGGGTCTACGCGATGGCAGGGGGCTCGCCCGAGCACGCGCGGCTGTCGCAGGCCGTGGGCGGCGAGCTCCGCGCCGCCCTGCGCGGGCGACCGTGCGCGGTGTTCTCCTCCGACCTCCGGGTGCGGATCGTCGCCACAGGTCGTTCGACGTATCCCGACGTGACCGTGGTCTGCGGGCAGCTCCAGCGCGCCACGGACGACGCCGACGCGGTCACCAATCCCGCGGTGGTGGTGGAGGTGCTCTCGGCATCGACCGAGAGCGCCGACCGCGGTGACAAGTGGGCGCACTACCAGCGCATCGCCTCGCTCCGCGAGTACGTTCTGGTCGATCAGGCGCGGCGCCGCATCGAGGTCTTCGCGCGCGACGAAGCACAGCCCGATCTGTGGCACTACCGCGACCTCGGCCCGACGGGGCAGGCCTGGCTGCCCTCGCTCGGTGTCGCGCTGGATCTCGAGCTCGTGTA
Organism: Planctomycetaceae bacterium; assembly: GCA_013360535.1. GTDB lineage: Bacteria > Planctomycetota > UBA1135 > UBA1135 > F1-120-MAGs118. Next base: position 845 of record JABWBL010000121.1, on the reverse strand, counting down.
CGCGAGCCCGATCGACGGGTGAGGCCCGTACGTCACCGACGCATGCGCGCCGATCGGATCGTCCGCAGACGCCTGCGGGAGATCGCGCAGACGTCTGCGGGCTCCCGTACGCCCCGAGCGCCGGTCGCGACTGTGGCGGCGGCGCGACGTTCTGGACGCGTTTCGACGGCGACGGACCGCTCGCCACCGATTCGCGCTTCACTCCAGGAATCATGTCCGTCAAGACGCGTGCGGCCACCCTGCTCGATCTCCCGTCCCTCGTCGCCTTGAACCGCGCGGCGTACCCGGACCTCATCGAGGACGGGGTGGTCTTCGAGGAGGCTCAGCTGCGCACGCATCAGGCGGTCTTTCCGGAAGGGCAGCGCGTGGCGGTCGACGACGGGCGGGTCGTCGGCGCGATCGCCACGCTGATCCTCCCGAGGACGATCGACCCGCTCCGAGCCCACACGTGGATGGGGGTCACCGACGGAGGCACCTTCGCGCGTCACGACGGTGAGGGTGACACGCTCTACCTCGCCGACGTCTACGTCGGACCAGACAGCTGGGGCAAGGGCGTCGGCAAGGCGCTCTACGCGGAGCTCTTCGACCTGTGTCGGCGGCTCCAGCTCACCCGCGTCGTCGCCGGCGGGCGGCTCTTCGGCTACTGCGACCACGCCGCGGCCATGACTCCCCACGAGTACGTGTCGCGCGTCATGCGGGGCGACCTGCGTGACCGGGTCCTCGAGTCCCAGCTGCGCGCCGGGTTCGTCGTCCGCGGCATCCTGTCCAACTACCTGCACGACTGGCGGAGCGGTCACTACGCAACGCTGCTCGAGTGGACCGCCGTCGAGGCGCGCCCACACCAC
>JABWBL010000120.1 GCA_013360535.1 Planctomycetaceae bacterium | reverse complement strand
CTCAGCGCTGCGGGCAGAGGCTCACCCCGACGCCGGGCCTGCACGAGCGCGACCGCGGCCGCGGCGAGCTCGAACTCGTCCGCCTGCCCACGCTCCCCGCCCGCGGCCTCCAGCGCTTCCCGCTCGCGATCTTCCTCTGAGTTGAGCCCGAACACGGCACGATCCGCCCAGAGTTCTTCGAGGCGTTCGGAATTGTGGATTCGCCCACTCACGCGCCACCTCCGGCGGACGAGGTCCGCGACGAGGGCTGGAGGAGCTCGCGCAGGCGGTGCAGGCCCCGCCGGGCGTGGGTCTTGACGGTGCCCAGCGGCAATCCGGTCAATTCGGAGATGCGCTGGTGGGAGAGCCCGTCCCAGACCGCCAGACGCAGGACCTTCTGCTGCTCGGGCCGCAATTCCTTGAAGGCGCGCTCGGCGACGGCGGCGCTGTCCTTGAGCTCCGCCCCGCTCTCGGGCTCGACGTCGGTGGCCTCGAGGCTCTCGGGCAGGTCCTCGGCACCGGCGTGACGCGCCAGCCGCCGCTGCATGTCGATCAGGCGCCGCCGCGCGATCATCGCGATGAAGACCGACTCCTCGGCGATGTTGGGGTCGTAACGCTCGGCCTTGCGCCACAGCTCGATGAAGACTTCCTGCACCGCGTCGTCGACCTCGGCTCCCTGCGGGCACATGCGCCGCGCCAGCGTGTAGACGAGGCCACCGTAGCGGTCGATGCAGTCCTGCACCGCCGCCGCGTCACCTGCCGCCACACGCTGGAGAGTCGTCGTCACGATTCGGTTCGAGAGGTTAGTCCGCGCGCAGGCCCGTCGGCTAGTGCCGGAAGTGTCGGAGTCCGGTGAACACCATCGCGACGCCGCGCGTGTCGCAGGTGGCGAGCACCTCCGCGTCGCGCACGGAGCCGCCCGGCTGCAAAATCGCCCGAACGCCGCCGTCGATGGCCGTTTCCACACCGTCGGGGAACGGGAAGAACGCGTCGGAGGCGAGCACGGAGCCCTGCGCGCGCGCGCCGGCCTTCGCGATCGCGAGGCGCACGCTGTCGACGCGGCTCATCTGGCCGGCGCCGACGCCGAGCACTTCGGTTCCACTGGCGACGACGATCGCGTTCGACTTGACGTGCTTGCAGATGCGCGCGGCGAAGAGCATCGAGCTCATCTGCTCGCGCGTCGGTGCGAGCTTCGTCGCGACCTTGGCATCGCCTTCGAGCTCCGCACGCAGGTCTCGCTGTTGCAGCAGGAAGCCGCCGGTGAGCTTCTTCCACTCGAGGTCGCGCACGTCGCGCGAAGTGCTCGCGAACGGCCCGCAGGAGAGCAGGCGCACGCTCTTGCCCCACTTGGGCTTCTGCGTGAGCAGCGCAAACGCGTCCTCGTCGAAGCTCGGTGCGACGATCGCCTCGACGAAACGGTTGCCGGACACGAGGAATTCCGCCGACGCGAGGTCGAGCGGGCGCGTGAAGGCGAGCACCGAACCGAAGGCCGACACGGGATCGCCCGCCCAGGCCTTCTCGAGCGCGCTCGCGATCGTCGTCGCGGCCGCCGCGCCGCAGGGATTGTTGTGCTTGAGCACCGCGACGAACGGCTCGTCGAACTCCTTCGCGAGCGCCAGCGCCGAGTCGAGGTCGACCAGGTTGTTGTAGGAGAGCTGCTTGCCGTTCTGGATCTCGGCCGTGGCGATCGAGGGCTCGCGCACGCCCGACTGCGCGTAGAACGCGGCCGTCTGGTGCGGATTCTCGCCGTAGCGCAGGCTCATCACCTTGCGGCCGACGAGCACGGCGCTCTCGGGGTACATGTCGTCGGTGCGGCCGTCGGCGAGTTCCTGCGCGAAGAGCCACGCGGAGATCGCCGCGTCGTAACGCGCCGTCGCCTGGAAGGCCTTGAGCGCGAGCTCGCGCTTCAAGCCGTCGGTCAGTGCGCCGGCGTTCTTCTCGAGCTCGTCCAGCACGCGCCCGTAGTCCGCCGGATCGGTGACGATGCCGACGAAACGGTGGTTCTTCGCGGCGGAACGCACCATCGACGGCCCGCCGATGTCGATCTGCTCGATCGCCTCCTCGCGCGCGACGCCGGCCTTCGCGACCGTCGCCTCGAACGGATAGAGGTTGATCACGACGAGGTCGATCGCGGCGATGCCGTGCTCCTTCATCGCGCCGACATGGCTCGGCTCGTCGCGCAGCGCGAGGATGCCGCCGTGCACCTTGGGGTGCAGCGTCTTGACACGCCCGTGCATCATCTCGGGGAAGCCGGTGTAGTCCGACACTTCGCGCACCGCGATGCCGGCGGCAGCGAGCGCCTTGTACGTGCCTCCGGTCGAGAGCAGCTCGACGCCACGTTGGGCGAGCTGGCGAGCGAAACCCTCGAGGCCGGTCTTGTCGGAAACGCTCAGCAGAGCCCGCGCGATCTTGTGAGTCATCGGACACTTCCTGCCCACCCGGGCATGAAAGGACGTTGGAGACGGAGAACGAGGGCGAAGAGGTTACTCGACACGCGCGCTCTCCTTCCAGCGCGCTCACTTGCGCGGCGCGGGCACCGTCGCGACGAAGGGCGGAATGGCGCTCTCGACCGTGCGTGGCACGCCGCCGGAGCCTGCAAACAGCGCCTCCGCACGCTTGCGCACGCTGCCGAGCGAGCCGCGTGTGCCCGCCTTGCGGTTGTCGTCGCCGTCGGGGACGTTCACGAGATCGAAGCCGCTCAGGCGCACGACCATGGTGCCGAGCCACTCGCCCGCGCTCGTGCGCACCGGGAAATACCAGTCCTTGCCGGCGAACCAGTAGAAGTCCTTGCCCATCGACGACACGTAGGTGACGAGCGTGCCGCTCTCGACGGCGTGCAGGATGCGCAGGTCGAGCTTGTAGCGCAGGAACGGGAACGGGAGCTTCGAGCGCACGTCGACCGAGAGCGCAGCGAGCGCTCCAAGCTCCGCGTCGTCGCAGCGCACGAGCGAGTCCGCGACGGGCTCGAGTTTCTCGTAGCTCGTGCCGGGATTGCGGATCGTCGCGTCGTAGTCGTGGATCGCCGCGAGGATCGAGTCGAGGTCACCGCGCACGAACGTCGCCGCCTGATGGAACGTGCGCGAACCCTCTTGCGACTTCCACGGCTCGCTCGTGCCGGTGTGGCGCTCGAGCAACGGCCCGAAGTACATGCCATCGTCGCGGCGGTCCTTGTCGGGATCCCAGTTCGCGTCGCGCAACGCCCGGTCATCGAGCACCTGCTGCAGGAAACGCCCGGTTTTCTCGAAGGTTTTCGGTGCGGCGCGCTCGAGCTCCGCGAGCAGCACCTGCAGCGCCGTGTGGTCGCCGCCGCGCTTGCGGTGCTCGGCGAGAATGTCCCCCACGCTCGCCATCCACGGCTGCGGCGCCTCGAAACGCTCGGCGAGCAGCGCGGGCACGAACAGCGGCAGCGCCGTGCTCTCCGCGTCCTTCTTCGGCGTCCACAGCTCGTCGGGCACACGCCACGCGAGCGGAAACGTCGTCTCGAGCTCCACGCGCGTCGCCGCACGCGGTTGCACGTCACCGAAGGCGAGCGCCGCGAGCGCGAGGGTCAGGAGTTTCATCGCTGCGTCCCGAAGTGGAAGGCCCAGAGCTCGCGACGGACGTCGTCGACACGCTCCTCGTGCGGATAGTGCCCGGCCTCGCGCACGAGCGCCAGCCGCGAGTTGCGGATGTCGCGCGCAAAACGCTGGCCGACCTTCTCCGGCGTGTAGGCGAGGTCGCGCTCCCCCCACAAGAGCAGCGTGGGCTGCACGATCTTCGCGATTTCGGCCTCGCGCGTGCCGTTCTCGTCGCGGCACAGCTCGGTCATCGCGCGCCAGTTGTCGGAGTTGTCGCAGCACAGGTACATCTCGTCGAGCTGGTCCTCGGCGATCGGCGTGCCGAAGTGCAGCTGCAGCGCGGGGCGGATGCGCTCACGATCGTTGAGCACGTACCCGTACTGCGCACCGGGCCACTCGCGCAGCTTCTCCTCTTCCGGCAGCCACTCCCCATCGCCGCGGCGATAACCCGACGAATCGAGCAGCACGAGCTTCGTGATGCGCTCAGGGTTGTCGAGCGCAGCCCGCCACGCGAACTCGCCGCCATAGCTCTGCCCCACGACCGTCACGCCGCGCAGGTCGAGCGCCGCGAGGAAACTGGTCACCCACTCCGCGCAAGCCTGGAACGTGTAGTCGTCGAGCTCCGTGCGGCACTGGCCGTGGCCGACGATCTCGAGCACGTAAACGTCGCACTCACCCTCGTGCGTCGGCTCGGCACCCGGCGCCGTCAGCAGCGCCGCCCAGTTGGTCATCGTCGACGGCGTGCCGTGCAGGAACAGGATCGGCGCACCGCTCGCGCCCGGCCGCGCGGGCATGTGGATGTAGCGGAACTCGGCCTCGAGCTCGCGCCCGCCGATGCGCGCCTTGCCGGGCAGGACCTTGACGCCGTGGCGCGCGAGCGCAGCGTTCTTCGGCAGGGCGAGCAGCTTGTCGCCGAGCTCCGCCTTCTCGAGCCCCGCACAGGCCGTCAACCCCAGCGCGAGCGCCGCCGCCCCCGCCAACCCTCCGAGCACCTTCCAGGTCGTTCCCATGGCACCCGGAGTCTTCGCAGCCCTCGCCCCGCTGGATTCAGGCGGGATCCGCGGCCCCGCGGCGCCCTACTTCGCGGCGCCCTTCTGGCGCAGGTATTCCTCGATGAACTTGTCGAGGTCGCCGTCGAGGACCTGCTGGATGTTGCCGGTCTGCACGCCCGTGCGCTCGTCCTTGACGAGCTGGTAGGGGTGCATCGTGTAGCTGCGGATCTGGCTGCCGAAGGCGATCTCGCCCTTGTTGCCGTAGAGCGACGCGAGCTCCTTGTCCCGCTCGGCCTCGCGCATGGCGATGATCTTGGCCTTGATCATCTGCAGCGCGAGCTCGCGGTTCTTGAGCTGGCTGCGCTGGCTCTGGCAACGCACGACGATGCCGGTCGGCACGTGCTTCATGCGCACGGCGGTCTCGACCTTGTTCACGTTCTGGCCGCCCGCGCCACCCGAGCGCATCGTCTCGATCTCGAGGTCGGCTTCCTTCACCTCGACCTTGATGTCGGCGCCGAGTTCCGGCGTGACGTCGACGCCCGCGAACGCCGTCTGGCGCCGCGCGGCCGCGTCGAACGGGCTGATGCGGATCAGGCGATGCACGCCACGCTCGGCCTTGAGGTACCCAAACGCGTAGTCGCCGACGATGCGGATCGTCGCGCCGCGGATGCCGCCCTCGGGCTCCTCCTGCAGCTCGACCTCCTCGACGGTGTAGCCCTTTTCCTCGGCCCAGCGCGAGTACATGCGCACGAGAATGCCGGCCCAGTCGCAAGCGTCGACGCCGCCGGCGCCCGGAGTGATCTGGAGGAACGCGTTCGAAGCGTCTTGCGGCCCACCGAGCATCACGCGGAAGTCGAGCTTGGCGAGCTCGCCCTCGATGTCGGCGAAGAGCTTCTCGAGCTCCGCCTCGACTTCGCCGGCACCGAGCTCCTCACCGAGCTGGCAGTTGACCTCGATCTCCTCGAAGGCCTTCTCGACGCGCCGCACGGGATCGACGACGCCGCGCGCGAGCTTCTTCTCGCCGATCAGGCGCTGGCTCTTCTCGGCGTTGTCCCAGAAACCCGGCTGGAGCTCGAGTTCCTCGATCTCCGCCAGCCGCTTGGTGTGGCTGGCGTAGTCAAAGACTCACCTTGAGCTGCTCGAGGTGACGCTGCAGGGCCGGGACGCGATCGCGGTGTTCCTTCAAGGACGCCATGGGGGCGAAGAGTGTAGTCGCAGCGCGCCCGCACGATCAACGTTCGACGCTCTCAGCGCTCCTCGAGCCGGTCGAGCACGCCCGGCTGGGCGATCAGGGCCTCGATTTCCGCGCGTTCCCGCGGCGCCGCCGCGCTGACGATCTCGCAACCCGTCTCGGTGACGATCACGACGTCCTCGATGCGGATGCCGATGCCGGTTTCCGGCTCGTAGAGGCCCGGTTCGATCGTGAAGCACGCGCCCACTTCCAAGGGCTTGCGCTGGTCGCCGACGTCGTGCACCTCGAGGCCGACGAAGTGGCACGCGCCGTGGCGCATGAACTTCCCGAAGCCGCGCTCGCGCAGCACCTTCGAGCAGGCCGCCTCGACGTCGCCGAGCGTGCAGCCGGCCTTCACCACGGCGATGCCGGCCTTCTGAGCCTCGAGCACCGCGTCGTACAGCTCGGCCTGCCGCGGCGTGAACTTGCCGTCGACCGGCCACGTGCGCGTGATGTCGCACACCGAGTGGTCGAGCTCGGGCGCGTAGTCTACGAGCACGACTTCACCGGCCTTGAGGCGCCGGTTGTTCGCGCCGTAGTGCAGGATCAGCGAATTCGCGCCGGAGCCGACGATCGCCATGTAACCCGGGCCCGCCGCACCTTCCTTGAGCTGGAACCAGCTCATCAGGCCTTCGAGTTCCCATTCGCCGATGCCCGGCCGCGTCGATTTCATCGCTTCGATCATGGCCAGCGCGCCCGCGCGCCCGGAACGCCGCGCGGCGTCGAGCTCCTCGGGCGTCTTCTTGCGGCGCAGCGCGTTCAGCTGCGGCGAGAGGTCCTTCGGCTCGACCTTGAAGAGCTCCGTGAGCTTCTCGCGGAACGCTTCTTCGCGGCCCACGCGCCCATCGAACGGATCCTTCTTGCGCGCCGCGTCATACGGCCCCGCGCGGTCCGCCGCGCCCGCGAGCGCGAGGTTGGGGTGCATCGAGATCCACAGGTCCTTCGACTTGCCGAGCAAGTCGCGGATCACCTCGGCCGAGTCGCGCGTCGAGCGCACCTCGCTGAAACCCGTCAGTTCCTTGACCCACTTGTCGCCGGCGTCCCAGCACTCGCCGTCCCAGGACTCGAGCATGCGGTTGGGATCGGGGAGCAAGAGCAGCTCGCGCCCGCTCTCGCAGTCCATCACGAGCCATGCGTCGGGACTCTCGACGCCCGTGAGATACCAGAACACCTTGTCCTGACGGAACGCGGTGTAGTCGCGCGGAGCCGCGAGCCCGCGCACGACGACGACACCCTTGCCCAAGGACTCGCGCAACGCCGCACGACGTCCCGCGTGAAACTGCTTGCCGAGGCCGCACCGCGGCAAGCCGTCACCAGGCCGCTCGACGGAGAGCGTCGGCGCCTGCGACTGGGGAGCGGCCGGACTCGACTGGACGAACAGCGCAACGGCGAGGAGGGCGGGGATCATGGCGCCCAAAGTTAGCAGCGCCGCCGCTCGCGCTCGCCGGATCCGTGTGTTGCTCGCGAAAAATCGCGCCCTGACGCGCAACGCGTGGAGCGCCGCGCGTCAGGGCGTTCGGCCCGGCCGCAGCAGCAGCGAGAGTCGCGCGAGCGCTTCGAACAGCCGCTTGCGCGATTGCGGCTCGGTGCAGCCGATTTGTTCGGCGAATTCCGCGTGGCTCATGCCCTGCAGGCGCACGAGGCGGATCACCTCGCGGTCGAGGTCGGTGAGCTGCGCGAGCGCCTCCTCGAGGCGCTTGAGGTCCTCGCGCAGCATGGCCTCGGCGCTGGGGCTGCCGAGCGCGACCGCGAGCTTGCCGAGCTCGTCGCGCGACCAGCTCGCGCTCGCGCGCTGCTGCGGCTCGACCTTCAGTCCCTCGCGCTTGCGCGCGCGCCAGAAGCGCCGGCGGTCCATCAGCTTGTGCAGCGCGACCTGCAGCAGCCAGCGCTGGAACGCGGCGTCGCCGCGGAACTCGAACTTCTCCTTGCCCTGCAGGACCTCGCGGCAGACCGACTGCACGAGGTCGCTCGTCGATTCGCGATCGGCGAGTCCGGCATCGAGGTTCCGGCGCACGTAGGCCCGCAGGGCCGGCAAGTGCCGCTCCAGCAGGTCCTCGAAACGCTGCTCTTCGAAAGGTTCCTCGGGAAGCACGGGGAGCTCCGAAGGAAAATGCTACCCCGCTCCGTCATTTGCGGCAGCCCGGCGAGTCCGGACTCGCCCCGCGCCCGCGCCGGCATGCGATAGTTGGGGCGTCGCGATGTCGCCCGAGCCGAACCCGAGCGCCGCCAGCCGAGCGAGCCGATCCGACCCCGTCGGCGACCTGCTCGTGCGCTGCATGGAACAGCTTGCGTCCGGCGACCACGGCGCGATCGAGGAGCTGTGCCGCGCGCACCCCGAGCACACGCAGGAAATCCGCGAGCGCATGGGCGTGCTGCTGCAGATGGGCCTCGTCGAGGGCATCACCGCCGACGCCGACTCGTTCCCCGAACGCCTCGGCGAGTTCCAGCTGGTGCGCAGGCTCGGCGGCGGCGGCATGGGCGTCGTGTACGAGGCTCTGCAGGAGAAGCTCGGCCGCACGGTCGCGCTCAAGCTGATTCGCCCCGAGCACCTGTACTTCCCGCGCGCGCGCGAGCGCTTCCGCCGCGAGACCGAGGCCGTCGCGTTTTTT
>JABWBL010000119.1 GCA_013360535.1 Planctomycetaceae bacterium | reverse complement strand
CGCCGCGTAGGCGCGCGACGTGCGCTGGCGCTTGAGGCCTTCGGTGACGACGCGCACGCTCGCGAGACGCTCGCGCAGCCAGTCGAGCGTGTTCCCCGAGGCATCGCCGCGTCCTCCGGCCGCCCACGCGTGACCGCCGCGGCGACCGAGGTCGATGCCATCGAGCGCGTTGTCGTCGAAGTGCAGCTGCAGCACGACGACATCGCAGCCCGCGGGCAGCGCGACGTGTTCGATCACCCAGGCCTTCTCCTCGAGGTTCGTGTTCGGGATGCCGAGGTTGAGCACTTCGACTGCGGCGCCCTGAGCGCGCAATTCGCGCTCGAGCCGCACGGCGAGCGTCTCGTCCTCCGCCACGCCCCAGCCGAACGTGTGCGAATCCCCCACCGTCGCGATGCGCGTCGCATTGGGCTGCTTTTGCGGCAAGAACGGTGCTCCACGCCAGCCGTGCGGACCGACGTCGTGCGTCACGGTCCGCTCGGAGCCGTCGGCCTCCGGGTAGTGCAGCGTGAAGCGCGTGCCCGCGACGAGCTGCCAGCCACGCGCGGGATCGTCGCTCTCGACCATCACCTCCCCCTCGCCGCGCGGCGGGACGGGCGGAGCCGGAGCGAACGTGCGCGCCAGCAGTTCCGCCAGGGCGAGGCCACACACGAGCCCTCCCAGCGCGACGAGAGCTCGGGTTCGCCACGGTCTCATCGGCGACCTCGCGACGATGGAGCGACGAAGAAAGAACGGCAATGGGCCCAACGGGCCGCGATTGTGCAGTGCGGGCTCATGAGGGTCCTCTCCGGACCAGCGGTGGCGTGGAAAGGCGCTCGGGTGGGCGCCGACGAATCGAGACCTGGGGGAAGTGCCGCGAATCGCCGGAATCACCGTAGGCGACGAAACGGATTCGCGCGACCCACGAAGCTGCAAAAATTGGCGCGGGCGGGCGACTCGCGCTGCCGCGAGCCGCTCGCCCGTTCGATCGGAGCCGGAGCGCGGGCGCTCAGCCGTCGTAGGCCTTCTGCAGCGTGGCGATGTCGAGCTTCACCATGCCGAGCAGCGCCATCATCGTGCGTCCGGCCTTCTCCGGCGGACCGGCCATCCACTCGTCGAGCTGGCGCGGCACGATCTGCCACGACACGCCCCAGCGATCCTCGAGCCAGCCGCAAGCCATCTCGCGACCTCCGTTGCCGAGCGCGCTCCACAGCCGATCGATCTCGGCCTGATCCTCGCAGCGCACGAACAGCGACGCGGCCTCGTTCAGCTTGAACTGCGGACCACCGTTCAGGAACGTCAGCTGCGTCCCGCCGAGCTCGAGCTGCACGAGCATCTCGGTGCCTTCGGGCATCGGCATTCCGGGGCCGTAGCGCGCGACGGAGACGATGCGCGAGCCGGGCACGAGCTCGCAATAACGCTTCGCCGCCGCTTCGGCGTCATGCTGGAACCACAGGCACGGCACGACCTTGTTCATCGTCACCATCGGAGTCTCGTTGCGGGGAGTGCTGGACACGCAGCCGGCGGACAGCGCACCGGCGAGCGCGAGGGCAAGGGCGAGGAGCTTCATGCGCCAACGGTAGCGCGCGCTCGCGCGACGTGAAGCCCTCGATCTGGCGCGAATTATCCCAACGGCGCGCGGCGCGCCGCGTAGGTGGGCGCCATGCATCGCCAGCGGCTCCTGCTCGCCCTCCTCGTCGTTCCGCTCGCCGCCTGCGCGAGCGCTCCACTCGAACCTGCGCCCCAGCCGACCGCGGTGCCCGAGCTGCCCGAGCACGAGCCGCAACCGCTGGCCTCCATGCCGGAGTTCCGGGCGAAATTGCCGACGGATTCGGGTGCCTTCTACATCCCCACGTCCGATCCACTGCACCCGCGCGTGCACTACGCGGAAGGTCAGGACTCGCTCAACGACTCGTGCATCGTGCTCACCGGCAACAAGCTCAGCCGCCGCGTGCCTCCAGCCTTCGTCAACGGCCGCCCGATCGGCTTTTGCTGAGTTCCGTGCCCCGACGTCTTCGTGCAGGACGTCCCGCAGTTCCTCGCCAGGCGCGGCCTCGCGCTCGCGAGCTACCTCGACCCGCGGCGCGCGGCCGTGCTCGACGCCGAGCACTGCGTGCGGATCAACTGGGAGAGCTTCTTCTTCGCCGACCTGTGGGAGCGCGAGCGTTTCCTCGACGACGTCGTCGCCTACTGCGGGCTGCTCACCGACCCCGTCTCGCGCCGCCGCTTCCGTCCGACGCTCGAATCCCCGCGCTTCTCGCACGCCGGCGTGCGCTACTTCTTCGAGTCGGTCGACACGCGCGAGCTGTTCGAGAGCGAGCCCGACAAGTACCGCCTGCCCAGCTGGAAGATGTGACGCAACGGGTCGACGCGCGGGACCTCGCGGGATCACGGCCCTTCGAGTAGCCTCTGCTCCGGCGCGAGCTGGCCCCATTCCGGCCGGCAACGCCAAGCGCGCCACGCACGCCGGAGGAACGCAAGATGAAGTTCGATCGACTCTCGAGCGGCCTCGCCGTGTTCACGCTCGCGCTGCAAGTTTCGGCTCCGCTGCGGGCCCAGCAGGGACTCGAGCTGCTCGCGGTCACTTGGGACGGGCGATGCGTGCGCATCGATGCCGCGACGGGAACCGCGACCGTGATCGGTCCAACCGGACGCAGCGGCCTCAACTCGCTCGCGGTCACGCCGGACGGCGGCTTCATCACGGCGAACGACGCGAACTACGGCCCCTCGCGACTGTGGAGGATCGATCCGGTGCTGGGCACGACGACCCAGCTGCACATCCCCTTCCTCAACAGCATCCGGGCGCTCGCGCACGGCGACGACGACCAGTTCTACGCGATCGACAACCTCAACGGGTCGACGGCGAGCCGGCTCTACCGACTCGACCTCTCGGCACCGCAGGGCTCGACCACCGTCCGCACGTTGCTCGCGCAGATGACGTTCGAAGGCTCCAACATCGCGCTGCAGTCGCTCGCGGTCTCTCCGGAGGGCGAGCTGTTCGCCTGGCGCAGCACGCAAGGGCTCGTCCGGATCAACGCCGTCACCGGGGCGATCACGGACGTCGATGGGCAGTGGGGCAACCCGGAGGACATCCAGACGTTGGCCTTCACGCCCGACGGGCGGCTGTTCGGGATGCGGCACGCCCTGTTCGAGCTTGATCGCGAGACAGGACGGCCGACCCAGATCGGGCCCGGCTTCTCCGGCCTCGACATCCGCGGCGCGGAGTTCCTGCTTCAGGGCCCGGTGAAGTACTGCGTTCCGAGCGTGAACTCGCTCGCGTGCAGGCCGGTGCTGTCCCATTCCGGAACGCCGAGCGCCACTGCTCCTGACGGCTTCGTGCTTTCCGCGGCACCGTTCCTCAACCAGCGCAGCGGCCTGTTGATGTACAGCCTTCAGGGAGCGGCGCAGGCGCCGTTCCACGGCGTCACGCTCTGCCTCGTCTCTCCGGCGCGCGCGCGTCCGCTGCTCGACACCGGGGGTGATGCCTTGCCGGCGAGCACTTGCTCGGGCTCGCTCGAGTTCGACTTCAACACGTTCGTGTCGCAGGCGACGCAGCTCGGCGCGGGAACGACGGTGTGGGCGCAATTCCTCGCGCGCGATCCGCTCGCCGACGGCGGCTACCTGCTGTCGGACGCCGCCCGCTTCGAGCTCGGGCCTTGAACCCGTGAAGCGCGGCTACATGTCGGCGAGCGTGCGCTGGCGCTGCTCGCCGAGGCCGTCGATGCCAAGGCGCATCACCTGTCCGGCGCGCAGGTAGATCGGTTCGGGCTTCTGGCCGAGGCCGACGCCGGGCGGCGTGCCGGTCGAGACGACATCGCCGGGGTGCAGCGTGAAGAACTGGCTCAGGTACGACACGAGGAACGCGCAGGTGTAGACCATCGTGCGCGTGTTGCCGTCCTGGTAGCGATGGCCGTCGACCTCGAGCCACAGGTGCAGGTTCTGCGGGTCGGGCACTTCGTCGCGCGTGACGAGGTAGGGTCCGATCGGACCGAACGTGTCGCAGCCCTTGCCCTTGTCCCACTGGCCCAGGCGCTCGAGCTGGTACTCGCGCTCGGAGAGGTCGTTGATGACGCAGAAACCCGCGACGTGCTCGAGCGCGCGCTCTGGGCTCACGTACTTCGCCGCGCTGCCGATCACGAGGCCGAGCTCGACTTCCCAGTCGCTCTTGCGCGAGCCGCGCGGGATCACGACGTCGTCGTTGGGGCCGACGATCGCGCTCGTCGCCTTCATGAACACGACGGGCTCCGCGGGCACCTGCGCGCCGGTTTCCGCCGCGTGGTCGGCGTAGTTGAGGCCGATGCAGATGAACTTGCCCGTTCCGGCGACGCACGGGCCGAAGCGCGCGCCTTCGGGGACGAGCGGGAGCTTCGACAGGTCGAGCTTCGCGAGTCGCGCGAGCGCTTCCGGCGCGAGCTGGGCCCCGCGCACGTCGTCGATCACGCCCTGCAGCGAGCGCCGCTGGCCGTGCGCGTCGAGAATGCCGGGCTGCTCGCGGCCGGGCTCGCCGAATCGAAAGAGCTTCATGTCGCAGGTCCTTGGGTTCAGTTGCTCCAGCCGCCGTCGATCACGTGGATCGCGCCGGTGGTGTAGGCGGATTCGTCCGAGGCGAGGTACAGGACGAGCGCGGCGATCTCCTCGGCGCTGCCGAGGCGCCCGATCGGCTGGCGCGCGACGAACACCGCTCGGGCCGTGGTCGGATCACCGAGCGCGGCGATGCGCTGGTCGAGCGACGGCGTCTGCACGGTGCCCGGGCAGACCGCGTTGCAGCGCACGCCCTTCGACACGAAGTCGGCGGCGACGCTCTTGGTGAGCCCGATCACCGCGGCCTTGGTCGTGCCGTAGGCGCAGCGATTGGGCGCGCCCTTCACCGAGCTCGCGACCGAGGCCATGTTGACGATCGAGCCGCCGCCGCGCGCGAGCATGCCGGGCAGCACCGCGCGGAGCGTGCGGAACATCGACGTGACGTTGAGGTCGAGCGCGAAGGCCCACTGTTCGGGCGTGCAGTCGAGCACCGTGCCGTGGTGCACGAAACCCGCGCAGTTGAACAGCACGTCGAACGGCCCGCGCGCGGCGATCGCGGCGACTTCGGCGTCACTGCGCACGTCGAGGCGTGCGACGTCGACACGCGGCTCGTCCTGACGCAGCTGCGCGAGCAACTTCTCGTCGATGTCGGTCGCGAGCACGCTCGCGCCCTCGCGCGCGAACGCGAGCGCCGTCGCCCGTCCGATGCCTTGCCCCGCCGCCGTGACCAGCGCCCGCTTTCCTTCGAGACGTCCCATCGTTCACCTCGCCGCGCGCGCGGCCCAGACCGGCCCGTCGGGATGCTCGAATTCCTCGAGCGAAGCGCGCTTCATCGTGATTCCGTAGCCGGGCGCCTCGGGCACGGTGTAGTGGCCGTTGCGCACGACGGACGGGTTCTCGAAGTGCTCGTGCAGGTGGCTGACGAACTCCGCGACGCGGTTCTCGAGCGAACCCGAGATGCAGATGTAGTCGATCATCACGAGGTGATTGACGTACTCGCAGAGGCCGACGCCGCCCGCGTGCGGGCAGACCGGAACGCCGAAGCGCCTGGCGAGCAGCATCACCGTGAGCACCTCGTTCAGGCCACCGAGGCGGCACGAGTCGATCTGGCAGAACTTGATCGCGTCAGCCTGCAGGAGCTGCTTGAACATCACGCGGTTCTGGCATTGCTCACCCGTCGCGACGCCGATCGGCGCGATGGCGCGCGCGATCGCCGCGTGGCCGAGCACGTCGTCGGGCGAGGTCGGCTCCTCGATCCACCACGGGTCGAAGCGCGCGAGCTCCTTCATGTTCTCGATCGCCGCGCCGACGTCCCAGCGCTGGTTCGCGTCGAACATCAGCTTGCGCCGCGGGCCGATCTCCTCGCGCACGATCGCCGCGCGGCGCAGGTCGTCGGCGAGGTCGGCGCCGACCTTGATCTTGAAGTGGTTCCAGCCTTCCGCGATGCCCTTGCGGCACAGCGTGCGGATCTTGTCGTCGGGATAACCGAGCCAGCCCGCGGAAGTCGTGTACGCGGGATACCCCTGGGCGCGCATCTGCGCCTCGCGGGCCGCACGCTGCGAACGGCTGTCGCGCAGGATGTCGAGCGCGTCTTCGCGCGGCAGCGCGTCGGTGACGTAGCGGAAGTCGAGGCTCGACACGAGCTGTTCGGGGCTCATGTCGACCACGAGCTTCCACAGCGGCTTGCGCTCGCTCTTCGCGTACAGGTCCCAGGCCGCGTTGACGATCGCGGCCGTCGCGAGGTGGATCACGCCCTTCTCGGGCCCGACCCAGCGCAGCTGCGAGTCGCTCGCGAGCGCGCGCCAGAAACCCGCGAAATCCTGCACGATTCCGTCGAGCGTGCGCCCGACGACGAGGCGCGCGAGTGAACGTGCGGCGTCGACGCACAGCTCGTTGCCACGTCCGATCGTGAACGTCAGGCCGTGGCCCTCGAGCCCTTCCACGTTCGTGCGCAGCACGACGTAAGCGGCCGAGTAGTCGGGGTCGGGGTGCATCGCGTCCGAGCCGTCGGCGTGGTCCGAGGTCGGAAAGCGGATGTCGCGGGCTTCGAGCCCGGTGATGCGGACTTGGGTCATGGAAGGGTGTTCAGCTCGAGCCCGTAGAACCCTGCGGCGGTGGCGCCGAACAGTGCGAGTCGTTCTGCGGGGTTGAGGGGAGCGACGAGCGCGTGCGAGACGCTCGCCCAGCGGTCATAGCCGCCGCCGAGTTCGACGACGGGCCAGTCGCTTCCCCACATCATGCGCTCCGGCCCGAAAGCACCCAAGAGCGCATCGACGTGCGGACGCAGGTCTTCCGGGGTCCAATCGGCGCGCGCTTCGGTCGCGAGCCCGGAGAGCTTGCAGTGAAGCAAAGGCTGGCGCCCGAGCGTTCGCAGGTGCGAAACCCACGCGGAAAAGCCGCTCCATCCGGGGCCGGCCGCGATGTCGGGCTTGGCGCCGTGGTCGATCACGATGCGCAGCTCGGGATGGCGCTCGACGAGCGTGACGAGGTGCGGGAGATGGCGCGGCTTGACGAGCGCGTCGAAGGCGAGGTCGAGCTCGACCAGCGCGTGCAACGCGGGCGCGACGCTCTCCCGCAGGATCCAGCGCTCGTCCGCGAGATCCTGCAGCATCGGCCGCACGCCGACGAACTTGGGATGCTGCGCGAGCCGCGCGAGCGTGTCGGGCGCGTTGCGCGACTCGAGCTCGACCCAACCGACGACACCGAGCACGCTCGGCTCGTTTCCCGCGATTTTCAGCAGGAATTCGGTCTCCGCGAGCGTGTCCGCGGCCTGCACGACGACGCTGCCAGCGATGCCGTGGCGCGCGCGCAGCGGCGCGAGATCCTGCGGCCCGAAGTCGCGGTACAGCGGCGCGAGCTCCGGCCCGAGCCAGCGGTAGTCGCCGCGCGCGAGCTTCCAGAAGTGCTGGTGAGCGTCGATGCGCGCCGTCACGCGGGAAGCTCCGGCACGGCGACACCACGCGCCGCATCGGCCTCGTACAGGGCCTCGATCACGCCCATCGTGCGCCACGCGCTCTCGACGGAACAGTGAAGGTCGCGTTCGTCGCCGCACGCGACACGCTGCAGGTGGTTCATCACGCCGAGGAACGCGTGCGGGAACCAATTGCCGACGAGCGGAACCTCGCGCCAGTCCTCGCCTTCGACCGCGAGCTCGAACGAGTCCGGGCGCCCGCGCGGATAGTCGAGGTTGACGCCCATCACGACGACGGCGGCGCCGCGCGTGCCTTCGAGCCGCAGCTCCGAGCGCTGGTGGCGCGGCCCGTGGTCGTGGTGGTGGTTGACGCTCAACGCGCAACGCACGTCGTCGCCGTACTCGAGGATCGCCGTCGTGCGCGAGCTCGCGAGCTTCGGCGCATCGGGGTGCTTCACCGTGCGACCCTGCACACGAGTCGGCTCGCCGAGCAGCCCGCGGATCGTGTCGAGGTAGTGGATCGAATGCAGCGGCAGCTCCATGCGCTCGAGCCCGGCGAGGAACGGCCACAGTTGCCACGGCATGTGGCACTGCACGTTGATCTCGAGCTCGACCGCACGACCGAGCCACCCTTTCCGCAGCGCATCGGCGAGCGCGAGCATCGCCGGGCTGTAACGCAACTGCAGGTTGACGCCCGCGACGATGCGTCGCTCGCGGCACGCCCGCAGGATGCGCGTCGCCTCCGCGAGATCGCGCCCCAACGGCTTCTGCAACAGCGCGAACGAGCCGTGTGGGAGCTGCTCCACCACGTGAGCCAGCGCCGCCGGCGGCACCGCGACGTCGAAGATCGCCCCGTCGAGCGCGAGCGCGTCCTCGAGCCGCTCGAACACGCGCGGAAGCCCGAATTTCTGCGCCAACTCCCGCGCGCGCGCGACGTCGGGATCGAACAGGCCCGCGACCGGCAGCTTCCCCAGCGCATAGGCCGGCAGGTGCGCGTCACCGACGATGCCGCCCCCGCCGATCC
>JABWBL010000118.1 GCA_013360535.1 Planctomycetaceae bacterium | reverse complement strand
AGCCGCGCTCCTTCGACGTCGCGCAGCACGAGCGTGACCGCCGCCCGCGAGCGACCATCGGCGACCAGCGCCGCTCGGTCGGCGAGCACTTCGCTTCGGATGTGATCGGGCCGGCCCGCGAGCGCCGCTCGCCACGTGTCGTACAGCGCACGCAGGCGCACGACCGGATCGGGCGTCGTCGGATTGCCGATCGCGTTGAACGCCGCGTACATCTGGCCCTGCGCGCAACCCGCGCTCGGATTGCACAGCGAGCCGCCCGTGTCGCCGACGCGCGCGATCAGGAAAAAGCCCGTGTAGGCGCTGAAAAACGGCTCCGGCGGCGGCACGGGGCACGAGGTCGGCTGGTTGAGATCGCACGAGCAGCGCCCGTCGCCGCCCCAGAAGCGCGCGGCCTCCATCGCGGCCATCACCTTCTGCCCGATGTCGCCCGACGTGCCAAGGAAGGCCTGCTCGGCCGCAAACACGACCTGGTTGTCGATCAGGATGTTGCCCTGGATCGCGTAACGCCACTCGCCGTCGACACCGGCGACACCGAGGTTCGCGGCGGCGGTCTGCGAACCGGTGAAGGTCAGCGGGGCATTGTCGAAGTCGACGATGCCGAACTGGCGCTGCTGGAAGAGCGAGAGTCCGGAGAGTTGCTGCAGGATCTGCTGCGGAGTGAGGCCGCTCGCGAGACCATTCCAGATCGCCAGCCGGTTCGCGCCGGTGGTGTCGACGAGCGCCTGCGACACGCCGCCGCCCAATCCGGGCCGCACGACCGGCAGGTTGAGACGCAGGTTGAAGTTCGCGAGGCAAGTCGCGCCGGCGACGCACACTTCGCGCGTGCGCGTGTTGACCGCGACGATCGACCAGGTCGAGAAGGCCGGCGAGGCCGAAGCGACGAACGCGGCGGCGAGGAAAGCGACTCGGGGGAGGAGCTTCATGCTCCCGAATCCTACGCCAGAAGCTCGTTTTCGTCTGGAGGCTCTAACGCAGCGCCTCTTCGAGCGCCGTGGCGCGGTCGGTCCTGGCGTCGCGGTACTTCACGATCACCGCGCAGGCGATCTGCACGTGGTGGAGCATCGCCCAGGAATCGGCCACACCGTCGCGCGCGATCGCACGCGTGCCCGGCACGACCACCGCGTTCTCGGGGATCTCGAGCGGCGCCTCGCGCGAGCCGCGCAGCTCGCGCCGGTTCGGCACGTCGTAGACCACGGTGCTCGCCGACAGGATCACGCCCGAGGCGAGCACGGCGCCGCGCCGCACGAGCACGCCCTCGTACACGCCGGTGTTGCCGCCGACGAAGGCGTCGTCCTCGATGATCACGGGGCGCGCGCCCGCGGGCTCGAGCACGCCGCCGATCTGGCACGCGGCCGAGAGGTGCACACGCTTGCCGATCTGCGCGCAGGAACCGACCAGCGCGTGGCTGTCGACCATCGAGCCTTCGTCGACGAAGGCGCCGACGTTGACGTAGGCGGGTGGCATCACGATCACGCCCGGAGCGAGGTACGCGCCGCGGCGCACGGACGAACCACCGGGCACGACACGCACCTTGTCGGCGAGCGAGAATGAACGTGGGCCGATGTCGCGCTTGTCGACGAACGTCAGCGAGCCCGCAGAGCTCTCGACGAGCGGCGAAGCGCGGAAAACAGCGAGGATTTCCTCCTTCACCCACGCGTGCACGGTCCACGCGCCGTCCGCGCCGCGCTCGGCGACACGCACGCGGCCCTGTTCGAGCGCCTCGAGCAGCGCCGTCCCGGTGAGGCGCTCGCTCATCGCACCACCTCCGCGCGCGCCAGCAGCTCGCGCGCCGTCGTCGTGTAATCGGCGACCGCCTGCTCGAAGGAACGCTTCGTCACGAGCTCGTGGTCGGTGTGCGCGTCGAGGATGCGACCGGGCCCATAGAGCAGCGGCTTGCCCCAGCGCGACAGGTGCGGCGCATCGGTGCCAAACGCGACCGGAATCGGCTCGTGGCCGTGCGGCACGTGGAATTCGATCGGACCGTAGCTCTTGTAGGGCTTCATCAGCTCGACGTGCGGACTCAGGCACGCGCACAGCTTGCGTTCGGTCGTCTCCGGCGGCTCGACGGCGCGCAGGAGCAGGCTCGCGATCGCGCGGTCCGCGACGACGTTCGCCGCGACGCCACCGGAAATCGTGCCGATGTTGAGCGTGCCCGGCCCGAGCAGCGCGTGGCGCCCCCAGTCGGTCGCGAGCAGCTTCTCGATCGCATGCACGAGTTCGTGCACCGCGCTGGGTCCAACGTTCTGCGAGCTGTGCCCCGCAACTCCGTGCGCGACGAGCTCGGCCTTGTAGACACCCTTGTGCGCGCCAGCGAAGCGGTTTTCCGTCGGTTCGCCGACGATCGTGAACGCCGGACGCCACGGCTCGGCGAGCTTCGCGTTGGCGAGCGCGGCTCCGGCCGAGTCCGTTTCCTCCGCACACGTGAACAGGAAGCCGATGCGGTCCTCGCCGTCCTTCAGCAGCGCGCGCGCGGCTTCGATCATCGCCAGCGCCGGGCCCTTGGCATCGCAGGAGCCACGCCCGTGCACCGCCTCGCGCTCGAGCCGCGGCCCGAAGAACGGCGGCACCGTGTCGAGGTGCGTGCAGAACACGACACGCGGATTCGCGCCGCGCGCTAGCACGTTGAAGCGCCCCGGCGCGAGCTCCTGCCGCTCGACACCGAGCCCCAACGCCTCGAGCTCACGCGCCAGCGCGTCGCCGTAGTCCTTCTCGTCCCCCGTCACCGACGGGATCGCCACCAGATCGCACAGCCGTTCGTAGATGCCCACGCCGCAGAGCCTACGCCGCGCGCGCGGCGGCTCGCCAGAGGTCTTCGCGGATCGAGAAGCTCCGAAGCGCGCCGCATGTGCCGAGATAGCGCGGCCGCAGTGGATTCTGGTGAGAAATGCGGACTAGTCTCTGCGCCATGCAGATCCGCTGGCTCGAGGCGAACGAAGCGCGTTTTGCCGATTACGCGCGGCTTTTCCCGGAGCTCGGCGTCAATGACCCGCTGCCCGCGCCCGCGGAGTGGCTCGCGAACATGGGCCCCGACCTCGTGTTCCTCGAGCTCGACGGCGCCGTTGTCGGTTACGGCTACGCGCAGGCGCTCGCCTCGTCGGGCTACGTGCGCCACGTCGTCATCGGACCGCAGGCGCGCGGCAAGGGCCTCGGTCGCGAGCTCATGCACGAGCTGCGCCGCCGCCTCGCCGCGCGCGGCTGCAGCTCGTGGCAACTCAACGTCAAGCTCGACAACGTGCCCGCGATCGCGCTCTACCGCTCACTCGGCATGGAGCCCGATTTCCGTACGTGGGTGCTGCGTGTCCCCGCTCCCGCGGGCCTTCCGCTTCCGGCAAGCCCTACGCTGCGTTGCTCCGAACCGCCCGCATCCTCCGATGCCACTCTCGAGCGCGAGTTCGACGTCCCCTCCGGCCTGCTCGCGCGCCACCGCGCCAAACCCGCGACACGCCTGCTCCTGTTCGAGCGCGACGGCTCCCCCATCGCGCTCGCGCCATTTGATCCGCACTTCCCCGGCTGCTTCCCCTTCCGCCTTCGCGACCCAGCTTGCTCTCGCGCTGTGCTCGAGCAGCTCCTTGCCTTCGTCCCCGTCGACCGCGCCTACCTCCAGCTCGTCCTCGAACGCGACGAACCCTCCGCCCGCCTGCTCCTCTCCTCCGGCGCCTCGCTCGTCTTCGAAATCCAGCACCTGCAGGGCCCGCTCCATGCGTAACTCGTTGCTCGCAGTGTTGTCGTGGGTCGCGTTGAGCGCATGTTCGACGACCGCAGAGGCGCCGCAGGATGTCGACGGATGGCTCAAGCAGGCGGCGGTTCCGCTCGGGAACATCGAAAGTGCGGCGGCGAGCTTCGTGAGCGCGACGCGTGAGGCGCGCGTGATCGGGCTCGGCGAGGCGACCCACGGGCAGCACGAGGCGTTTGAACTCAAGCGCGAGCTCACGCTGGCGCTCGTGCGCGACGGCGGAGTGCGCGTGGTGGCGTACGAAGCGAGCGCGTCGCGGGCGCGCGCGTGCGATGAGTACGTTTCTGGTTCCAGCGACGATCTCGAGGCGGCGATCAAGGGCCTGGGCATGCTGATCTGGGCCGTCGAGGAGAACGCGGAGCTCCTGCGCGAGCTGCGTGCGTGGAATCTCGCGCATTCCGGGCGCGAGCGCGTACGTTTCATCGGTGTCGACGTGCAGGATCCGAGCGCGACGGTCGCGCGTATCGCGGAGTTGCTCGGCGCCGAGGCCGGCGAGCTCCCCGCACGACTGAAGGCTTGGACTGCGCGGCTCGAGCCGGCCGTCGGCGAGCTGTGGAAAGGTGATCCCGATCCCTACTTGCGACTGCGCACGGACTTCGAAGCGCTCGAACGCGACGTGCGCGCCGCCAGCGACGCCCCGGAACTCGCGCTGCGCCTCGCCGAACTTTCGCGCGCTCACGCGATGTTTCATTCCGCTGGCGGCCGCGATCGTGCGATGGCGGAGATGCTGCTCCTGCAGCTCGGCCCCGACGAACGTGCCGTCGTGTGGGCCCACGATCTGCACATCACACGCGGTCCGCTCGACTACGCGGGCACAGCGGAGACCGGCATGGGCGGCTGCCTCGCCGAGACGCTAGGGCCGCGCTACTACGCGCTCGGTTTCGCTTTCGGGGAGGGCGAGTTCCAGGCGCTCGACACGACGCCCGACAACCAGTGGCAGTTCCGCACGTACCACGTTCCCGCTGCGCCCGCGGGTTCGATCGAGCACGACCTCGCGCGCGCCCTCGGCCACGACGCTTGGCTCGACCTGCGCGGCGCCCCGAGCTCGGGCCCGATCGCGCAATGGCTCGATGCTTCGCGGGGTTTCCGCTGGTTCGGCGGCTACCGCATCCCTGAGGGGATCGACACGCCCTCCACCGACACGACCGGATGGCAACGCACCGTCCCGCGCCGCGACTTCGACGGCTGGGCCTTCCACGCCGTCACTTCCGCCGCACGCGCGCGGCCCTGAGCCTCGCTCTACCCACAAGGGACCTGCGGCGCAGCGAGGCCGGAGCGAAGGCCTCCGGTACGCACTCGGTTGGGACGGCTTGCCCAAGCCTCTCCGTCGAAGTCGACGCAGCGGCGAACCAAGCGAGAAAGTCGTTTCCGTTCCTTGAGGAGGCTTCCATGTCGCGCCTTGGCATCGGCGTCGTGGTGGCGATCCTGGCGAACGTGCTGCCCGGCGCATGGGGCCAGTCGCAGACCAATTTTTCGTCCCCGCTCGAACTGTCGACGGAGCTCTCCGGAGGTGGCTCGCCAGGTGGTTCCGCGATCCAGGGCAAGCTCGTGCGGCTGGTGAAGACCACCGGCGGAGCCCGCGACGGACGACTGGTCAGCGTCTACTCCGACGCCAACCACACCGAGAGCGTCTGGGCGCCGCGCGACGGCACGTACCTGCCGCGCGACGTGTTCGCGCGAATCTCGACCGACGGCGGCGCGAGCTGGAGCGCGCCCGCGAACCTCTCGCGCTCGGCCTCCACCTACTCCTCGTTGGTCGACCTCGACGCGGACGGCGCGCTCGAGCCTTACTGGGGCGACTGCGAGAAGCCCAACGTCTTCGCGGCAGGCGACATCCTCGTCGTGACCTGGATCGGCGCCTACGTTCCGGCCCCCGGCTGGACCTTCGGCGCTTCGGGGTACAACTCCGTGCAGGGCACGGTCACCTATCCCGACCTCGCGACTTACCCGATCTCGCATCAGGTCCCGTTCCGCGGGGGTTGGGCCGCGATCTCGCTCGACGGCGGGACGTCGTGGACGCGCGGTGTCGCCAACCCGCCGCTGCAGCTCACGTTTGGCGAGCGCGACGCGAAGCAGGACTCGGTGCGCGGCGCGGGCAAGCGCTGGCTCGTCACCTGGCAAGAGGATCCCGAGGGCCTGAAGCTCGGCTCGGCCGACGGTCCCGGCGAGGGCGGCTCGGGCGCCGTCGCGAACAAGGGCACCGACATCTGGTACACGTGGACCGCCGACATCGCGGCGAACCCGCTCGACCTGCGCCTGCACCGCGCGCCGCTCTCCAACCAGAGCGAGTACGACGCGTCCAACCCCGGCGAGGCGATCCACAACTTTGGACCCGCAGGAC
This sequence comes from Planctomycetaceae bacterium, assembly GCA_013360535.1. Taxonomy (GTDB): domain Bacteria; phylum Planctomycetota; class UBA1135; order UBA1135; genus F1-120-MAGs118. The sequence goes on along the minus strand of JABWBL010000118.1, from coordinate 2,385 downwards.
AGCTCGAGAACCACTTCGCCACGCGCGCGAACCTGCACATCGTGCAGGACGGCACGACGTGGAAGGCGATCGTCGCCTACGAGGAGTCCAAGGGCATCAACGACGTGCTGCTCGGCAAGACGATCCAGTACCACTGCTTCCCGTTCGACCAGCCGCAGCTCTCCGGCCCGCCCGAGCAGCTCTCGGGGAGCGCGGGCACGCGGCTCACGGACCTGATCCCCAACTCCAAGCGCGTGCGTTTCGTGCGCCAGACGCCCAACGGCATCGACCCGGCGCTCTTCATCTTCTGGCGCGAGGGCATCGAGGACGAGGGCGGGCCTTCCGACGTGCGGGGCAAGCTGAGCCTGTCCCTCGACCCCGCCGCCGTCGCGGCCGCGCCGACGCTCAACTTCAGCACGAACACGCCGACCGCCGGACCCGGCGACCTGCTGCTCGGCACGCAGGTGAACCCGATCGAGGACTCGAACGCGCACCGCGCGATCCTGCGCGGGAGCTTCGTCGCGCTCGGCTGGTGCTACACCTGGAACGGTCCGCTCGCACGCTACACCGACCTCGCCAACTACAACTTCTACGTGCGGCGGAGCTTCGACGGCGGCGCGAGCTGGGACACGCCGCGCAACATCTCCAACATCACCGACACGCGCATCACAGTGCGCGAGCCGCGGCTCGTGCAGGCCGCGACGACGGGCGTCGAGGACGGCGACGTGTTCGTCGCCGCCTGGGGCACGGTGACCAACGTGTACGAGGGCATCGGCGTCTCCGAGCCGCTCGACATCCAGTTCACGCGCACGTCCGACCGCGGCGCCACGTGGGAGAAGATCGTCAACCTCGCCGGCGCCGTGGACGACCTCGACTACGGCAGCCAGCTCGCGGTCGACGATCCGGGAACGGCGGTGTTCCTCGTGTACCAACGCTCCGGAGCGGGCGGCTCCTCGGAAACCGTCTTCACGCGCGGAACGGTCGAGCACCTGCCCGCCACCGTCGGCACGATCTTCTGCCTCGGCGACGGCACCGGCGCCGCGTGCCCCTGCGACAACCGGAGCGCGCGCGACACTGGCGAAGGTTGTCGCAATTCGAGCGGCCGTGGCGCCCTGCTCGTCGCCAGCGGCTCGGCCAGCGTGTCGGCGAACGACCTGCAGCTCGTCGTCCACGGCCTGCCGGTGCCTTCGACCGCGATCCTCGGTTGCTCGGGCGCGCCGATGTACGGCAGCTTCGGACTGCCCTTCCGCGAGGGCCTGTTCTGCCTCGCCGGGAACAAGGTGCGCCTCGCCGCCGGGGCGCCGGACGCCTTGGGCACGCTCGACTTCGGAGTCGGTCTGCCGATGTTGCCGCTCGTGCAGCCCGGCCGGACGCTGAACCTGCAGGTGATCTACCGCGACCCGCTCGGACTGTGCTCGTTGCTCGACATGAACACGAGCAACGCCCTGCGAGTCGAGCTCTTGCCGTGAGCGAGGCGGCGCTCCAGGGCCTGCGCCGAACGCAACCCGCCGGGTGATGGGCGCGAGCGTGTTCCCGTGGGACCTTCCCTCTGGAATACTCGCGCCCGCGATGACCCTCGCGTCCGGAAGCAAGCTCGTCCACTACGAGATCCTCGGGCCGCTCGGTGCGGGCGCGATGGGCGAGGTGTACCGCGCGAAGGACACGCGCCTCGATCGTGAGGTGGCGATCAAGGTGCTGCCGGAGCACTTCGCCGAGGACGAGGAGCGGCTGCGGCGCTTCGAGCGCGAGGCGAAGGCGCTGGCGGCGCTCAACCACACCAACGTCGCGCAGATCTTCGGCGTCGATCAGGTCGCGAGCACGTACTTCCTCGTGCTCGAGCTCGTGCCGGGCGAGTCGCTCGAGGAGCGCCTGAGGCGTGGTCCGCTTCCGATCGAAGAGGCGCTCGACGTCGCAAGGCAGATCGCCGAGGGACTAGAAGCCGCGCACGAGGCCGGCGTGATCCACCGCGACCTCAAGCCCGCGAACGTGCGCGTGACGCCCAACGGCAAGGTCAAGGTGCTCGACTTCGGGCTCGCGAAGACGCAGTCCGAGGTGGCGAGTGGCTCGCGCCCCGACAGCGTGCATTCGACCGAAGAGGGCCGGCTGCTCGGCACGCCGACGTACATGGCGCCCGAACAGGCGCGGGGCAAGGCGATCGACAAGCGCGTCGACATCTGGGCCTTCGGCTGCGTGCTGTACGAGTGCCTCACGGCGAAGCGCGCGTTCGTGGGCGAGACGCTGACCGATGTGCTCGCCGCCGTGCTGCACTCCGAGGCCGACCTCGCCGTGCTGCCGTCGACGACGCCGCGGCGCGTGCGCGAGCTGCTCGAGAGCTGCTTCGCGAAGGATCCACGCAAGCGCCAGCGCGATGTCGGTCAGGCGCGGCTCGAGCTCGAGCGCGCGCTG
>JABWBL010000117.1 GCA_013360535.1 Planctomycetaceae bacterium | reverse complement strand
CGGCCGCTCTGGACGAGCGCCTCGGGCGGCCGCGCGAGTCCGAGCTGCTGCGGGCGCACGCGCGCACCTTCGGCTGGAACGTCGGCCTCGATGCGCTCGAAGCGTTGCTCGAGCGCGCGCGCCGGAGCGTGCGGCCGTGAGGATCCTCTACCACCACCGCACGAGCGCCGGCGACGGCCAAGGTGTGCACATCCGCTCGTTGCAGCGTGCGTTCCGCGAGCTCGGCCACGAGGTGTTCGAAGTCAGCCTCGTCGCCTCCGACGCGGAAACGAAGCCGAAGGAGCCGCAGAAACAGGGCTCCGGCGGCTGGAACGTGATGGCGCGCCTGCCGCGTTTCGCTCGCGAGCTCGCGGAGTACGCGTACACGAGCTTCGGTCGCCCCAAGATCATCGCCGCCGCGAACCGGCACGAGCCCGACTTCATCTACGAGCGCTACGCGTTCGGAAATGGCGCGGGAGTCGCCGCCGCGCAGCGCCTCGGGCTGCCGCTGGTGCTCGAAGTCAACTCGCCGATGGTGCTTGAGCTCTCGCGCACGCGCGGGCTGTCGTTTCCCGGCACCGCGCGCCGCATGGAGGACTGGATCTGGAAGAGCGCCGATCGTGTGTGCGTCGTCACGCAGGTGCTTGGAGACATGGTGGCCGAGCGCGGTGTCGAGCGCTCGCGCATCTTCGTCACGCCCAACGGCGTGCATCCGGAGGCTTACGACTACGCGAGCGATGCGCGCGAGTGCGCGCGAACTGCGCTCGGGCTCGGCCCCGAAGCCACCGGCCCCGTGCTCGGTTTCGTCGGCTTCTACCGCGAGTGGCACCGCCTCGACCTCGTGCTCGCCGCGCTCGCGCGGCCGGAGCTCGCGAGCGCGCGGCTCGTGCTCGTCGGTGAAGGCCCCGCCCACGAAGCCCTGGTCGCGCAAGCCGCGACGCTCGGGATTTCCGAGCGCATCCACTTCGCCGGGCCGCGTCCGCACGACTCGATTCCGGCGCTGCTGCCGGCCTTCGACCTCGCGCTCGTGCCCGCGATCAACCCGTACGCGTCGCCGCTGAAGCTGTTCGAGTACATGGCCGCCGGGCTCGCGTCGATCGCGCCCGACCAGCCCAACCTGCGCGAGGTGCTCGAGCAGGACCGCAACGCGCTGCTCGTGACGCCCGGCGACGGCGAGAGCCTGCGCGCGGCACTCGAGCGCCTCGTGAACGACGTTCACCTGCGCGAGCGTCTCGGCGCACGCGCGCGCGCCGACGTGCTCGAGCGCGACCTCACGTGGCGCGGCAACGCGCGCCGCGTGATCGAGGTCGCCACCGAGCTCGTCGCGGAACGCCGCAGGAACCGCAGGAAGTAGCATGGCGAGCGTGACGACGACGAACCCGAAGCTGCACGCGATGTCCTTCGACGTCGAGGAGTACTTCCAGGTCGCGAACCTGCGCGGTCACTTCCGGCGCGAGGACTGGGACGCGGTCGAGCCGCGCCTGGACATCGGGATGGAGCACATCCTCGGCGCGCTCGCGCGCACGCGCTCGCACGCGACGTTCTTCTTCCTCGGCTGGATCGCCGAGCGGCACCCCAAGTGGGTGCAGCGCTGCCTCGAAGGTGGCCACGAGGTCGCGAGCCACGGTTACGAGCACCTGTTCCTGCAGGATCTGGGCCCCGAGAAGCTCGAGTCCGACCTCGAGCGCACCGAGCGCGCGCTGGTCGCCGCCGGCGCGCCGCGCCCGATCGGCTTCCGCGCCTCGACCTTCACGCTGACGCGCAACACGTGGTGGGCCTTCGACGTGCTCGTGCGGCGCGGCTACCGCTACGACTCGAGCGTGCACCCCGTGCGGCACCCGGTGTACGGCGTTCCGGGCTTCGAACCCGGGATTTCCAGGGTGAAAGCGGCGGGTGGCGAGATCGTCGAGTTCCCCGTCTCGACCTATCCGCTCCTCGGTCGCAACTTCCCGTTCGGAGGCGGCGGCTACTTCCGTCTGCTGCCGGGCGCGGTGACGCGCGGGGCGCTGGCGAGCCTCGAGCGCAAGGGTCGTGCGGGCGCCTTCTACCTCCACCCGTGGGAGTTCGACCCCGACCAGCCGCGTTGCCCCGCGCCCGCGTTCAAGCGCTTCCGCCACTACTTGAACCTCGACCGCACGCTGCCGCGCCTCGAACAGCTGCTCTCGCAGTTCCGCTTCGGCTCGCTGCGCGAAGTGCTCGAGCACGAAGGCGCGTTGTAGCGCTCGCCTACGACGCGCGAGCCCGCGCCCCGATCGCCGGGACGCGGGCTCGCGACGAGAACAGGGCCCTGCGCTCAGAACGTCACGGCGTTGCTGCTGCCGATCTGCACGCCGTTGGGCCGTCCGACGTGGAACTGCCAGCCGTTCTGCCCGACGAGACCGCCAGGATTCCACAGCGTGAGCACCGCGGCACCGCTCGCGTCCGTCGGGATCAGGAACTGCATGCGCGTCGTCGCCTGCAGCAGGAACGGCGTGTGCAGGAAGAACTGCGGCAGCGGGTAGGTCTGCTCGACGGGGAACAGCGCGGTCTGCGGGCAGTAGGTGAGCAGGGCCGTGCCGTTGGGAACGCCTCCCGCGAGGTCGAAGCGCACCGCGCCCGTGCCGGTCGTGCCGAGGCCCGAGACCACGAGCGTCGGGCGCGCGGGCGCGACCGTCACCTCGTCGTCGAACGAGAAGAAGTCGGTCGTGGTGTAGACGAGCCGGATTCCGTCGTCGGGCTGGTAGGCGTCGAACGTCGCGCTCGAGCCGCCGAAGGCGAAGCGCATCCCGCCGATCCACTCGTCGGCCTCGACGAGAATCGGCGAGACCTGACCGTTGGGGCGCACGCGGCGGATGCGGTGGTCGCCGAGGTAGCGGTTCTCGACGGCGACCAGGCGCTCGCGCACGGGCTCGAACTCGAGCACCGACGTCGGCTCCGCGAAGGTCGTGTAGACGCTCGCGTTCGAGCTGTCGAGGAACGTGCCCGAGGCGAGCAGGCCCGCGCTCCAGCGCACGATGTCCTGCGGAGCGTTCGGCAGCGTCGGATCCTGCTGGAAGCCGTAGAACACGTCGCCGTTGCGCGCGATCGCCAGCGGGCCCGAGGGCCCGTCGACGTGGCCGACCACAGTCGCCGAGTACGGCGCGAGCGTGACACGGAACAGATCCGTGCCGCTGCCGAAGTTGAGCGGCGCCGCGCTGACGAGCAGGTCGCCACCGGGCAGGAACTTGCCGTCGAAGTTGTAGGGGATGCTGCCGAGGAACGTGACGCCGGAGCCATCGAGCGCGACGTGGTGCAGGTCGCCGGCGGGCGTTGGGCCGAAGCTCCCGCTGTCGCCGATGATCACCGCGTCGCCCGCGGGCGTGAGGCGCACGAAACTGGGGAACACGAAGCTCGCGAGGAAGCCGAGCTGGTCCTCGAACGAGCCATCGGCGTTCCAGCGCCGGATGAACTGGCCGTCGAAGGTGATGAAGTCGCCGTCGGGGAGCGAGCACGCGGCGCTCGACGGCACGGGGTTGGCGGCACGCGTGAGCGCGAAGCCGGAGATCGTCGTGTCCGCACCGGCGAGAGCGCCGAGGGAGCTGACGAGGAACGGAACGAGAAGCAACGAACGCATGGAAGCGACCTGTCGATCGACCGTCGACGAACCCGGGTCGGCGTGTCGAAGTGGGGCCGGCCGGGCGGACGAGCGAGGGACGGGCCCGGCGGGAGTGGCCGACGGGGCACGCTCCTCGAAAGGCACCAGACCCATTCCTCGAGGTCCGAAGGTGCAGCGAAGCGTGGTGGATATCCTGACTCGTCGCTGTCGCCCTCGGGGCAACCTTCCCGGGCGCGCGCGGGCTCCGCGTGCGTCCCAGTGGCCAGCCTTGGCCCGCGCTTTCACGCGGTGTTCAGGCTCGTAGGTCCTTCGGGCTAGCGACTCACAGTGGCGGGACCGTGCCGGAATCTCACCGGCTTCCCCAGCCATGCTCGCAACTCGATTTGTCAGGCCACGAGGCTAGGCGGGCGCGCCCCGGCTGTCAAACCGCGGGCCGCCGCGGGGCCCCAGCGCCTACAATCTGCGGCCTCTCATGCGACTGGACCCCAACGACATCGAACGCACCCTCGCGCTGCTCGCCCAGACCGTGCTCGCGTTGCCCGGCCTCGAACTCGAGTTCGAGACGAGCCGCCGCGAGTACTTCCTGAACGGCGCTCCTCCCGAAGGCAACGACGAGACGCCGCGCGCGCTGCGCCGCCATCAGGAGTGGTTCCTGCTCGAGCGGCCGAGCAGCGCGCTGGGCGGCGTGCCGGTCGAGTGGGTGCTGCACCGCCTGACGGACCTCGACGCGCCGGAGCTCGACGAGGATGCGCTGCGCGGGCTGCTGGCCTCGCGCTGCAGCGTGTTCCAGGTGACGGGCGTCGCCGAGGGCGAGGGCGTGTGGGTGCGCGACCTCGCGGCGATGGGCGAGTATCCGCTCAACGAACCCGAGGGCTCGCTCGCGCTCAGCGCCGACGACGTCGTGGTCGGCCGCCTGTTCGCGATCGGCGAGTCGCTCTACCGCGTGTCGCCGGCCGCCGGCGTGTTCCGCTCGAGCAAGCTGCTGCGCGCGCTGCTCGCGGACTTCGAGCACCTGCGCGAGCAGCGTCGCGGTGTCCTGCGCCTGACGCAGGCCGAGCTCGAAGGCATGTTCTGGCGCCGCATCGAGCCCGAGGTCGCCGACCCGCTCGACAAGGCGCGCACGGCGCTCGCGGGTGCGGGCCTCGAGGAAGCGCGCATCGAGCGCATCTTCGCCGAGCTGCGCCGCTCTCCGCTCGGCGACGATGCGCTGCTGGTCGGCGCCGGCGACGCGCTCGGCGGCGTGCTCGAGGAGCTCGCCTTCGACACCGAGGTCGACCTCGAGCTCGCCCGGCGCGTGCTGCAGGAAGCGTGGATCGTGCTCTCGCGTCCCGATGGCGGCGTCGCGGCTCCGACCGAGGAAACGCGCACTTCGTCGGCCGATGCGCAGGCCGCGATCGAGGCCTTCGACCGCGGTCGACGCGAGGGGCGCGACCTGGAGACGCTCTTCCGCGAGCTCGAGCGCGACCTCGAGCTCGAGACGGAGAGCTACGACCCCGACGGCATCGACGGCGCGCCCGCTCCGGATTTCCCCGGCGTCGTCGCGGCGATGATCGAGGAATTCCTGTGGGAGACCGGACGCGTCAAGGGCGAGGCCGCCTCGCGCGAAGTCGCTCCCGTGCGTGCGTTCGGCGACTTCGGCGCCGACTACGGCGTGTTCGAGAACCTCGGCGGACGCGAGCTCGTGCTGTTCGCCGCGGTGTGGCTGCCCGAGCGCAAGCTGCTCAAGACTCCCGACGAGGCGCGCCGCATGCTCGCCGCGCTGCGCGCCTTCTGCGCGTGGTCGCAGGAGAATCAGGATGTCGCGCTGCTCGACGCCTACGAGCGCGACGTCGCGACGCTCGAACGTTCGCTGCCGCGCCTCGTCGAGGCGCAACGCTGGTGCCGCTCCGACAACGGACAGGCCTCGCAGGTGTTCGAGGTCACTTCGCTCGAGGGCGCGCACCCCAGCGTGCGCGACGCGCGCGGCGACGAGTTCCCCGTCGAGCTCGAGCCGCGCCTCGCGGACGCACTGCAACCCGGCGACCGCCTGCGCGCGCGCCGCAACGGCGCTCGGCTCGACGTCTTCTGCTGCTATCCGCCGGAAAGCGCGGCGCTGACGCGCTGAATACGGTGCCAGAGCAATTTTCTCTGCAAACGGCGGCCGGTGTCGACGGCGTTGCCTTCGACGCCGGCCGCCGTTTGCAGAGAAAATTGCTCTGGCACCGTATTCAGCGCGTCAGCGCGCTTGCGTCGCCGGAACCTGCACCTCGGTGACGAGCTGCGACCAGTCGGTCACGTCAGCCGGATTGACGAGGTAGATCTCGCGGATCGGGCCGTTCTCGACCCAGTCGAGCCGCGCCAGGAACTTGAACAGCGCCGGATAGGCGCGTGGGACTTCCGGGTAGGCGCCGCCGACGAACGCGTAGGCCACGGTGGTGCTCTCGAGCACTCCGTACTGCAGGTCGCCGCGCGTCGTCACGGGGGAACCGACGGGCAGGCAGGCGCGCATGCGCAGGCGCTCGGGCGCCACCTTGCCCGGATCGTCGTAGTACAGCGCGAAGGGTGCGCCGTTGGGCGTGAGGCCCTGCTCGGAAGCGGCCGCGAACACGCGTTCGAGCACACGCCCGATGCCCGTGTAGCTGCCACGTTCCTCGATGAACACGTAGGGCTGGTCGATGCGCTGCTTCCAGTCGACCTTGACGTCGTCGAACGGCGCGAGCGCCACGGGCAGGTCGGCCACGAAGGTCGACGGCAGGTTCGAGCCGGGCCCGGACGAAGCCTCGGTCGAGGCGTGGCAGGCGCACAGCGCGAGGGCGAACGTGGGCACGAGCGGGGACAGGCGGCGGAGCTGCATGGCTCGCGCATCGGCTCGATCCGGGCAACCCTTGAGGGACCCGGCCACGGGAGTGGGGGAGCCGTCCCAAGCGCGGGCGCTAGCGGAGCACCTCGAAGGGCACGAAACACAGCAGTTCCTCGCCGCGCAGCACCTCGAAGCGGTAGGGGCCCGGCTCGTAGTCGACCTCGATCTCGCACGAGATCCACGACTGCGTCTCGTGGCCTTCGTCGCGCATGCCGAGCTCGACCAGCAGGTCGCGGCGGCCGTCGGGCGACACGCGCACCAGCGTCAGCCGGTCGTCGCGCGTGATACCCATCTCGGTGGTGAGCAGCACCGCCAGCGTCACCTTGCCGGGCCCGTCCGGCTTGCGCCGCAGGCCACCGATGCCGGCGCGATGGACGTCGAACAGCCGCGAGCCGGGGATCGGGGTCATGCTCTCGCACAGGAAACACGCTGCGTGCACGGACTTCTCCTTGGGATGCGTCGCTCGCGGACCGCGGCGAACCTGGGTGCAGAGGATCCTAGCCGGGAGCCGCGGCGTCGGCCCGGGGCGCGACTCCCCTTTTTCGGGACGCCCTAGGAAGTTGCAATCAAGTGCAGGGCGCGCCGCCGCAGGGGAAGTCCGCCAGGTCGTCGTTCGATGGCTCGCAACCTCGGGCTCGGTCGCCGATGCGCTCCAAGGAACCCTGACGGGCCGGAGTGCGGGTCGACGGAGCCGGATCAGGAGCCGGCGACTTCGACGTCGTGGTTCCACGCGAGCCCGAGCCCGCGGGCCGAGCCGCTGTGGAACTGGAACGCGCGGGCCGTCGGACAGGCGCACCCGGGACCGAGTCCTGCCCGAGGCCACGCAAGGTCAAGTTCGGTCGCCGGAGGCGCGTCGAAAGCGAGACGAGAAGCCGAGCGCAGAAGGCTTGCGAGTGCGGCGAGGACGGAGCGCCACAGGTGTGGCCGCGTCATCGGGCGGGAGTTCTCGGGAGTTCTCGGGAGGCGCACGCTGGTGGCGCCGGTGTGCGGGCCGGGGCTGGCGCGTCGTGGGCTCGTGAGGGCATTGGGTGGCGCTGGGCTTGACCGCGGCGCGAGCGGTCGGCGTACTGGGTGTGTGTGGCCGCGAGTTCGCCGCGGCCTTTGCTTCAAAACCTGAAGCGGCTCTGTTGCGGTTCTCGGCCACAATTTCCGATAACACACGTTACGTAGCACCAAGCCCGCGCCATTGGCCCGCAGAGCCGGGCCTCTGGCTTGGGTTTGGTGCTACGTAACGTCCCAGCGTTCTGTCGCACTGGGCTCCTGGCGGGTCGGGAGAGCTGAGGGAAACGGCGAGGAGCCCAGCGCAACAGAACGCTGGGAGAGAACTGTCGCGCGTCCGGTGAAGGAACGGGCAACGGGCAACGGGCAACGGGCGAGGAGCGAGGAGCGAGGAGCAACGAGCGAACAGCGAGGCGCGAGGAACGAGGCGCGAGCAGCGAGGTGTGGACGAAGAACGTGGCGGGAAGGCAGATTTAGGGTGCCATGGTGAACGTCGAAAAGCAGGCCCCGCTGGGGTTCGAGGATTGTCGGTTGGGTGCCCAGTACGGGGCGCCGGAGCATGAGGTGACGCAGGAGGAGATCCAGCGCTTTGCGGAGCTCACCGGCGACTTCAATCCGGTGCATGTCGAGCCGGAGTTTGCGCGCAAGACGCCGTTCCGGGGGTGCATCGCTCACGGGATGCTGGTGCAGTCGTTGGCGGCGGGGATGATGTGGCAGAGCGGGCTGTTCGTCGGGACGGTCGTGGCGGTGCAGGGTGTGCAGGGCAGGTTCGTGGCGCCGGTGAGGCCGGGAGATCGGATCCGGGCGACGATCACGGTCAGTGCGCTCGATCCGGAGCCGGGGCCCAGGCGGGGCTGGGTCGAGTGGCATACGGTGGTGAGGAACCAGCGCGATGAGGAGTGCTACGACAGCACGTGGCGGCTCTTGATGCAGAAGCGAAAGTAGCGGCGAGGAGAGAAAGCGCGAGCGACGCGCGCAGCGGGAGTGTGCAGCGGGAGTGTGAGGTGAGATCGAGGCGCGAGCGCGAAGAGCGAGCAAGGGACGCGCGCAGCGCAAGCGACAGTGAGCGCGCAGCACAAGCGACCGTGAACGAAAAGGCGGAACGATCGGTCAGTGGCGCGAGGCGGCGGCGCCGGGGCCGCCGGGGAACTTGGCGCGGCGGCGCGGAGGCGGC
>JABWBL010000116.1 GCA_013360535.1 Planctomycetaceae bacterium | reverse complement strand
CGCGCGCTCGCCCGCCCACCCACTTTCGGGACGCCCCCGCCTCCGCCCCTTTGGCGCCCACGCGGCCCCGTCCGTACACTCTGCGGCCCCATGGACGACTGGAAGCCCAAGATCGAGGCCTGGCAAGGCCGCCTCGCCGACTGGCAGCGGCGCTTCGACGACGAGTTCGCGACCCTCGCGCGCAAGCGCAAGGGCTGGTTCGGCAAGCTCTCTGCCGGCGAGCTCGACGAGATCGCCGCCGCCGCCCGCAAGAGCGTCGGTGAGGACGTCGCGGTCGAGCTGTTCGGCTTCCTCGCCGAGCTGTGCGACGCCTACCGCGCCGAACCGCTGCCGCAGCCACGCGCCAAGGTGCGCGCCTGGATCGGTGCCGAGCCGACGACGCTCAACGCGTCGTGGAGCTTCGCCCTGCAGTCGCTCGACCTCGCCCGCGGCGCCTCCGCCCAGAAGACGCTCGAGCGTGGCCTCGCCGCCTTCTCGATCGTCGACCTGCGCATGGACTACTCGCTGTGCCTCGAGGTCCTCGGCCGCTTCTGGCTCGCCGCCAGGCGCGCCGGCGTCGACCCCAAGGCGCTCTTCGCCTCCACCGCCGCGCTCTCCAACCGCGGCATGGGCGGCGGCGGAAACTTCTGCGCGCAGGAACTCGCCGAGTTCGAGTCCTCGGCCTTCTTCCGCGACCACGTCCGCCCGCAGCTCTCGCGCGCGAGCGCCTGAGCGCCGGCAGCGGCCGCCGGGCCCGGACCTGCGAACCGGCGAGAATCCGCCGGCGGGGCTAGGATGTTGGATTCCGTCCTCGGCACCTCGAAGGCCCCCCCCATGCGCCGCACCTGCCTCGTTCTCGCGTCCCTGCTGCTCGCCCCGCTCGTCTCCGCGCAAGTCGGCGGCACGTGGACGGAGCTCTGCGACCTGTCGACGACCGGCGTTCAGGCCGGCATCGGCCCGTGGGCCGGCGGCTACGAGATCTCGGACGACGGGCGCTTCGTGGTGTTCGCCGCCCCCGACGCGCTCGACCCGCGCGACTTCACGGGCACGGGAACCGCGGGCTACGACATCTACGTGCGCGACCTCGAGCTCGACCTGACGACGCTCGTCAGCCTCGATGCGAGCAATTCCAACGCCGTCGGCTGGTGTGCGGCGACGGACAGCGCTGGCCCGTCGATCTCCGCGAACGGCCGCTACGTCGCGTTCTCCTCCGCCGCGTCGGGACTGGTCGCGGGCGACCCCGGACTCGACTGGGACGTGTTCGTGCGCGACCTGCAGACGCAGGTGACCGTGCGCTGCAGCATCACCACCTCGGGCGCCGAGCCGAACAACACCTGCTGGCGCTGCTCGATCTCGTCGGACGGACGTTACGTCGCCTTCGTGTCGGGCGCGACGAACCTCGTGCCGGGAGCGACGAGCGGTGCGCAGCAGGTCTATCGCTTCGACCGCATCTCGGGCCAGATCGCGCTCGTGAGCGCGAGCGCCGCCGGAACGCCGGGCAACCAGTCGAGCCTCGAGCCGCGGCTCTCCGCCGACGGTCGCTTCGTGGTGTTCTCGAGCGACTCCTCCAACTTCGGCTTCACCGATCCCAACGCGACCTTGGACGTGTACCGCAAGGACATGCTCACCGGACAGGTCGCACTCGTGACGCTGGACTTCGCGACGGGCGGGGCGCCCAACCTCGGCGCGTTCGCGCAGAGCGGCGCACCGGCGATCTCCGCCGACGGACGTTTCGTCGCGTTCAACACGCTTGTTCCCTTCGCGCCGAACGACGCCACGGCCGGCGACGTGTACCTGCGCGACATGGTCGCGAACACGCACACCCTGATCTCGGTCGGGATGGGCGGCGTGAGCGTCGGCGGCGGCATGGGCGACCTGTCGGCGGATGGCCGGCACGTGGTGTTCTCGAGCGGCTCGAGCGCGCTCGTCCCCAACGACAACAACGGCTTCGCCGACGTGTTCGTGCGCGACCTCCCGCTCGCCCGCACGACGCGCGAGTCGGTCAGCTACGCCGGCGGCGACGCCAACGGCCACGTCAGTGCGCTCTCGATCTCCGCCAGCGGCCGACGCCTCGTGATGTACTCGCAGTGCACCAACCTCGTCGCGCTCGACAACAACGGCATCTGGCCCGACCTCTTCGCGCGCGACCGCGGCCCTTCGGCGACTCCGCAGGTCTACTGCGTCGCCCAGCAGAACAGCCTCGGCTGCACGCCCGCGATCGCTTTCGCCGGGGTGCCGAGCGCGACCAACGCGAACCCGTTCACGATCACGGCCAGCCAGCTCCTCAACAACAAGGCCGGCAACCTGTTCTTCGGGCTCTCTGGCCCGCAGCTCCAGCCGTTCCTCGGCGGTTACCTGTGCGTGCGCCCGCCTACGGTGCGCACCGGCACCCTGTTTTCCGGCGGCACTCCGTTTGGCTCCGACTGCACAGGCCAGTTCCTCCTCGACTTCAACGCCTACATCGCTTCCGGCGCGCAAGCGGCGCTGCAGCTCCCCGGCACCGAATTCTGGGCCCAGATCTGGTCGCGCGATCCGGCCTCGCCCTCGACCACGAACCTCACCGACGCCCTCGAGGCCACAGTGCAGCCTTGAGGGCGCGAGATCAGCCCGCGAGCGGGTTGAAGTCCGCGCTCGGCCCGTAGACCGACGGCAGCGGAAGATCGAGCAAGCGCAAGTAGACCGTGAGCTGCCCGCGGTGGCGGTAAAGGTGGTTGAGCAGGATCGAGCGTGCGAACTCGCCGCGCGGCGCCGCTATCAGGACCTTGTCGCCGTGGACGAGGCGCCACTCGCGCGCGAGGTCGGCTTCGCTCCAGCGGCCGAGCGCCTCGCGCGCGGTCACGAGCGCCTGTTCGTGGCAGGCGCGGACTTCGGCCACCGTCGCAGGCTGCGGCGTCGAGAAATTGACCGTTGCCGCGTCGAGCGTGTCGACGCCGAGCATCGAGACGACGCTCCCGTTGAGCGAAGCGATGTGCCAGGCGAGCTGGCCGAGCGTGTGCGACTTGGGGTGCGGCCGCCAGGCGAGGCGCTCCTGCGGCAGCAGCGCGAGCAGCGCCGCGGTGGCGCGGGCCTCGCGTTCGATCTCGGTGATCCAGTGGGAGCAGGTGGCGTTCATGGGGCGAGTCTCCGGAGTTGGACGTCGGGGCGGACTGTCACTTCACTTTTTGAAGTAACGCGAGCCTAGCCGCACCGCGCGCGCTCCCGCAAGCCCGTTTCCGGCTATCCTGCGCGCCGTGTCCAAGCCCAAGCGCTCCCCCCGCGCCAGCGCCGCCGCAGCCCAGGCCGCGAGCGACGAGCTGCGTTCGTCCTGCCCGATCGCCGGTGCGCTCGACCTGCTCGGCGACCGCTGGACGCTGCTTGTCCTGCGCGACGTGCTGCTCTTCGACCGCCACCTCTTCGGCGAGCTTCAGGCGAGCCGCGAGAGCATCTCGACCAACACGCTCACCGAGCGCCTGCGCCGCCTCGAGCTCTCCGGGCTGATCGAACGCCGCGCCTACCAGTCCCACCCCGAACGCTGCAGCTACCACGCGACCAACAAGGCCCGCGAGCTCGTTCCCGTGCTGCGCGAGCTCGTCTTGTGGAGCGCACGCCACGTCCCCGGCGTCTCCCGCCCCACCCCCGCCCAACTGCGCCTCTTCGCCGCCGCCGCGCGCCGCCGCTGACGAACGCTCAGGTGAAGAAGCGGCGCGTCAGGTGGAAGAACACCGGCGCGGCGAAGCAGACGGAGTCGACGCGGTCGAGCATGCCGCCGTGGCCTTCGATCATCGAGCCCCAGTCCTTGGCGCCGAGGCTGCGCTTGACGGCGGAGAGCGCGAGGCCGCCGAGGGCGCCCATGGCGACGATGCCGGCCGACATCGCGAGCGACTGCACGAACGTGAAGGGCGTGATCCACCACAATGAACCGCCGACGAGCGTCGCGGCCAGGCCGCCACCGACGAGCCCCTCGATCGTCTTCGAAGGGCTGACGGTCGGAGCGAGCGCGGTGCGGCCGAAGAGCTTGCCGAAGACGTACTGGAACACGTCGCTCAGCTGCACGACGAGCAGCAGGTAGAGCAGAAGCAGCGCGTTCGGGCCTTCGTAGCCGGGAATTTCGAGCAACAGGAGCGCTGGTGCGTGGCTCAGGCAATACACGCACACCATCAGCGCCCACTGCAGCTTCGCGGCGCGGTGCAGGAAGTCCTGCGTGTCGCCGGAGAACGCGGTGACCGAGGGCAGCACGAGGAACGCGTAGACGGGAATCAAGATCGCGAACACGCCGACCTCGCGCAGGTGGATCGTCGCGTACTGCGCCGGGATCGCGATCCAGAAGGCGAGCACGAGCGCGCGGTAGTCGCCGGGGCGCGTCGGTGTCAGCGAGAGGAACTCGCGCAACGCGAACAGCGAGGCGAGAGCGAACAGCACGAGCGTCGCGCTTTCGCCTAGCGCGAGCGCGCCGCCGAGCACCGCGACCATCCACCACCACGCGCGCGTGCGGTCGTTCAGGTTCGCGACCGTGCGGCGCGCCGACTCGGTGCTCGCGCGCGCCGCGAGGATCGCGCCGACGAGCGACGCGACGACGAGCAGGCCCAAGATGCCGCTGGAGAGCGCGATCAGCTTCTCGCGCGGACTCATGCGGCACCTTGTCCGAGCTCGATGACCGCGGCGCGCGCACGCTCGAGGAACACGTGCTTGTCCTCGTTGCTCCCGAGCGCGAGCGGCGCACCGAACCGCACCGTGCAGCACAAGGGCACGGGGATCAACGCACCCTTCGGCAGGCAGCGCTGCAGGTTCTCGAGGTGCACCGGGACGAGCTCGACCGCCGGAAAACGTCGCGCGAGGTGGAACAGGCCGCTCTTGAACGGCGCGGGCTCACGCTCGAAGCCACGCGTGCCCTCGGGGAACAGGATCAGCGAATCGCCCTGTTCCAGCGCATTTTCGAGCGGTTCCAGCGGGTCCGACGCCGCGTCCTCGCGCTTGCGATCGATCAGCACGGCGTGCAGCGACGCGCGCGCGATGTAACCGCGCAGCCCGGTGCTCCAGTAGTCGCGCGCCGCGACCGGGCGTGTCGTGTGGCGCAACCGCATCGGGAGCGCCGCCCACAGCGCGAGCGTGTCGAGGTGGCTCGAGTGGTTGGCGAAGTAGATGCGCTGCCGTTCGCTCGGCGCACAACCGACCCAGCGCGGAAAGGCGCCGACGAGAAAGCGTGTGACGGCGACGAGCGCCGCGCTCGACGGTCGCGCGCGCCAGCCGCTCACGCTTCCCCCCGTGCGTGCAGCGAGCGCGAGAGCGCCCACGTCCGCGTGAAGCACGTCAGCAGGCTCCCAATCGTGATGACCCAAGCTGCGCCGAGCAACACCTTGCGCGCGAGCTCCGGCTCGCACCACGCGGCGCCGAGGCACGCGAGCGTGAGCACGAACATGCGGTGCGGCTTCGCCATCGGCCCGCGGAAATCCTGCGCGAGCCCGAAGCTGCCTCCGAGTGCGCGGATGTAGGCCGTGAGCGCGGCCGCGAGCGCTCCCGCCCAGCCGAGCCATTCGACGCCGCACGCGAAGCCCAGCGCGACGATCAGCGCCGAGTCCGCGATGCGGTCCGGCAGCTCGTTGTAGAGCCCGCCGGTCGGCGTCCTGCGCCCACCTTCGATCGCGACCATGCCGTCGAGCATGTTGCACACAAGCCGCAGCTGCACGCACGCCGCGACGCCGAGCAACACGAGCCCGCTCGGCCAGCGCACGAGCAGCGCCGCTCCCGCCGCCGCGAACACGATGCTCACGACCGAGATCGTGTTCGGCGAGATGCCCACGCGCACGAGCGCCGACGCGAGCCCGATCGCCCAACGCCTCGAGCGCGTCTCGAGCGGCCGCCGGTTCAGCTCGGTTTCCATGCGGTTCCGTGCGGCACTCCAGAGCGCGCCGGCGCGCTCATTCCTCGCGCAAGAGGCGCTCGAGCGTGTCGTCGTGCAGGTCGGCGGGGTTGTCGGCCCAGCGGATCTTGCCGTGGCGATCGATCAGCACGAGGAACGGCAGCGCACCGGCCTTGTAGGTCGTCGAGGTGAGGCCGCTGTCCTGGAAGCTCGGGAAGTTGTAGCCCTTGAGCTGCGCGTGCGCCGCGATCGACGCGGGCGTCTGGCCTTGCTGGTGGTCGGTCACGCCGACCACGGCGACGCCCTTCGGCCCGAAACGCCTGGCGAGGTCGATCATGTACGGCTCGACCTTCGCGCAGTTGGGGCACCACGTCGCCCAGAAATAGAGCGCGACGACCTGCCCACCGAGCATCTCCAGCGGCGCGGGCTCGCCGAACACCCACTGCTCGGGCTTGTACACCGGCGCCTGGGTACCCAGCATGCGCGCGAGCGCGAGCTCCGCCTGCACGGTCGCCTTGCGCTGCGACTGCGGGAAATCCTTGAGGAAACGCTCCATGTCGGCGATCGCGCCCTTGCTATCGAGCAAATGCCGCCGCGCCATCGAGCGGTACTCGAGCGCCTTCTCCACGTAATTGCGGTCGGTCGAGTAGTGCTCGATCACCGACGTGTACGCGACCTCCGCCTCCGCGAGCTGGCCGCTGAACAGGTAGGTCGAGCCGCGCATGTGCCGCGCGCGCGACGCCAGCGGGTCCTTCGGCACCTCGCTGCACACACGATCGAACAGCGTGCGCGCCTTCTCCATGCACTCGTCCGACTTCGGCGTGTTGCGCTGCAGCACCTGCGTCGCGCGCCCCTCCGAGAACCAGCTCACGCCCGCTTCGACGAGCGCCAGCCGTGCGCGCGGTGCCTGCGGAAAGTCCGTCGAGTACTTCTCCCACGCCGCGGCCGCCTGCGCGTAAGCGGCCTTGTTCTTGAGCGCCTGCGCCGCGTCCCAGGCCTGCGCCTCCGGATTGGCCTGCGGAGTCTGGAACGCGAGTGCGACGAACGACAGGAGGAGCAGGAGCTTCATCAGGTGTTTCCGTGGCTGGCGGGAGCATTGTGTACCTTCGGCCCGGCCTCGTCCGCGACCTCAACGGAAAATTTGCCCCATGCAGCCGCGCCACACCCGCTCCGCACTCGCCCTCGCGCTCCTCGGTCTCGGCTGGGCCGGCTGGGCCTGCCGCTCGACGCCGCAGGAGCCGCCGCCGCCCGCAGGCCGCTGGTGGAAGGGCAACACGCACACGCACACGTTGTGGAGCGACGGGGACGGCGCGCCGGAGCTCGTCGTCGATCGTTATCGCGAGCGCGGCTACGACTTCCTCGTGCTCTCCGACCACAACCTGCTTTCACGCGGCGAGCGCTGGTTCCCGATCGATGGTGCCGACAAGCGCCTGCCGCGCGCGCGCGTCGATGAACTACGCGCACGCTTCGGCGACGCCGCGGTCGAAGAGCGCGAGATCGACGGCCAGCCGCGCATGCGCCTCAAGACGCTCGAGGAGCTGCGCGCGCGCTTCGAGGCACCCGAGAAGTTCCTGCTGATCGAAGGCGAGGAGGTCACCGACTCCTTCAAGGGCAAGCAGGTGCACATCAACGCGCTCAACGTCGCCGACGTGATCGCGCCGCAGAAGGGCGACAGCCTGCGCGCGGTGCTCGAGCGCAACCTCGCCGCGATCGCCGAGCACGGCCGCGCGAACGGCCGCCCGGTGCTCGCGCACGTGAACCACCCCAACTTCGTGTGGAGCCTCACCTGGCAGGACCTCGCGTCGCTCGCGCACGAGCATTTCTTCGAGGTCTACAACGGCCATCCGGAGGTCCACAACGACGGCGACGCGACGCGCCCGGGCACCGAGGAGATGTGGGACCTCGCCAACACGCTGCGTTTGCGTGAGCTCGGCCTGCCGCCGCTCCTCGCGCTCGCCAGCGACGACTCGCACCACTACTTCGGCGACGGCGAGAAGCGCTCGAACTCGTTCCGCGGCTGGATTTGCGTGCGTTCCACCGCGCTCGACACCGCCTCGCTGCTCGCCGCGATGCGTGCCGGCGAGTTCTACGCCTCGACCGGCGTCGAGCTCGCCGACGTGCGCCGCACGCGCGAGCGCTACGTCGTCGACATCGCCACCGAACCCGGCGTCACGTACACGACGCGCTTCACGGGCGTGCTGGCGGACGGCGGCGAGCGCGCGATCGTGCTCGCCGAAACCGACGCCGATCCCGCGGTCTACGAGCCCAACGGCGCGGAGCTCTTCGTGCGCGCCACGGTCATTTCTTCTCTGCCCCAGCCCAACCCCGCCCCCGGCGACCCCGCCCAGCGCGCCTGGTGCCAGCCGTGGGTTCCGCCCGCCCGATAGGGGGACTTCCGCGGACGGCGAAACCGTCCTAGATCCTCCGCCATGCCGCTCGCTGTCCCCTCCGACGACCCCTACGCGCCCGTCGCGATCGCGCGCACGCGCAAGCCGGCGCTGGCGCGCGAGTACGGGCTGGTGCTGGCGGCGGTCGGCATCGAGTGCGAGCTGCTCGAGGATCCCGAGGGGCTCGTCGTGGCCGTCGAGCCCGCGCAGGCGCGGCAGGCGGCGACCGAACTCGAGCTCTACGCCGAGGAAAACCGCGGCTGGCGCCGCCCCGAAGAGCTGCCGCTCGCGATCGGCGAGAGCTGGCCCGCGGTGCTCGTGTGGTGCTTCGTCCTGTTCTCGACGCACCTCTTCAGCCTGCAGCGCGCCTTCGGCCTCGACTGGTGGGGCCGCGGCGGCGGCCGTGCCGAGGGCGTGCGCGAAGGCGAGTGG